>NZ_JADMTC010000001.1:1305716-1483818 GCF_015561235.1 Streptococcus oralis
AAAAAGAAAAGTTTAGGATTTCATTAAATAAAGGGTACTCAATGAAAATCGAAATCAGACTAGGCAGATAGACGCAAGTATAACTATAGTTAGCTAAGTCGACTCTAACGAAGTATGGTGAGATTTTCGAAGAGTATTAGGAGGTCTTTATTTAATGGTTATATAATACAAGATGAATCTTAAAGCTAACTTAACTTTTTCTTTGATTTATCTTTTTTTAAAAAATTTTTTTCAAAATGGATTTTTCCTCCCCAAGTCATAAAAAAGCCACCTGATTGGGTGACTTCTTTAGGAGATTATGATGAAAAAGAAAAGTTTGGGATTTCATTAAATAAAGGGTACTCAATGAAAATCGAAATCACACCAGGCAGATAGACGCAAGCATAACTATAGTTAGCTAAGTCGACTCTAACGAAGATTGATGAGATTTTCGAAGAGTATTAGGAGGTCTTTATTTAATAACTATATAATACACAAGGAGACTTAAACTTTACTTAAGAAAAAATAAATTTTTTATCTTTTTCGATCCACCCAAATCATTCCTGTACAGTCATAAGTAGATAAGGTTTCAAATCCCAGAGATCGATAGAATCCCAAGGTTTTTTCTGTCTGTTCGGTCACTAGTTGGACTTGATAGGCATCTTTGAAGTCACCTAAAGCCTCTTTCATCAAGTCGCTACCAATCCCTTGGCGCTGATAGCTAGGCAAAACGATCAAATCCTGGACAAAAATCGATGAGAAACCATCTCCGACCAAACGGACCAAGCCCACCACGGCATCGCCATCAAGTGCCAGATAAATCGCTAAGGAGTGAGATAAGGCCTTCTCCAGCATCTGAGGTTGATGGGTATAATTTGTCCATCCAACTGCCTGATAGAGATGCAAAACATCCTCTAGCTTGACAATTTCTTGCCTTCTAATAGTCATCATCTCAATACCTCTCAGAATTCTCTCAAGCTCTTGTACTGCCGTCCATTTTTATCAAAATTTTCAGGAGCCAACCATGTTTCTAAACGAGCTTTGACTTGAGGCCAGTCCTTATCAATCATAGACAACCAATCCGTATCCCTCGTGCGCCCCTTATAAACAACTGCCTGGCGGAAGGTTCCTTCATAAACAAAGCCCAAACGCTCCGCAGCTCGTCTGGATGGGAGATTTAGAGCATCACATTTCCACTCGTAGCGACGATAGTTAAGCTCCTCAAAAACATACCGTGCCAGGAGATACTGGGCTTCTGTCCCTATCCTCGTACCCTTAAGAGCAGGAGAAAAAGTGACGGCACCCACTTCTATTACTCGGTTATTCTGGTCAATACGCATGAGAGAAAAAGTTCCCAAAGCCTTACCAGTTGCCTTGTCTATAATCGCATAGTAAAAACGGTCCTTACGAGCCAACATCTGATTTAAGATAGTAACCAGTTCCTCCATATCTGCCACTGGTTCCTGAAAAAGGTAGGTCCACATCTCACGAGGCGTATCAGGACCATAAACAGCTAGCAGATCCTCCGCATGCTTTTCCACCGAAAGAGTCTCTATCCGAGCGTAGCGCCCTTCTAAGAAATCAATGGAAGGCAATTCTCCTGGAGTATAACCTTCCATTAACTCACCAATCATCTGACCATATTCGTTTACTGGCATTGTTTTCTCCTTGATTCACTTTTCAAACTTTATAATTGCACATAGTATATCATACTTTCATGAAAAAATTCAAAAAATCCTCCAGAGCTGAACTCTGAAGGATTCATTTCTTATTTAATAACGATATTAACAAGTTTGGTTGGCGTCAATAGTCCAGTGGACTATTGAAGGTGGCAGATAGGGCTAATAAACTCGTTATTTAACAACGATATTAACGAGCTTGTTAGGTACCGCAATCACTTTCACGATTTCCTTACCGTCAATCTCTGCTTTGACTTTTTCATCCGCTAGAGCAATTTCTTGCAATTCTTCACGTGATAGGTCTTTAGCGACCATGAGTTTGGCACGGACTTTTCCTTTGATTTGGATGACGATTTCGATTTCGTCTTCAACCAATTTGCTTTCGTCCCAAGTTGGCCAAGCTACATAAGAGATGGACTCACCTGTTGCAGCAACAGTTTGCCAGAGTTCTTCTGCCAAGTGAGGTGCAAATGGGGCAATCAATTGGATAAAGCCTTTGGCGTAGTCCACATAGAGTTTGTCTTCCTTATTAGCAGCGTTGACAAAGACCATAAGTTGGGCAATGGCTGTGTTGAATTTCATGGATTCGATTTGCTCAGTAACAGATTTAACTGTTTCATTGTAGACCTTGTCAAGAGCGCCATTATTTTCCGCAGCGATTTCTTTACTTGTGATCAAACGGTAAACACGGTCAAGGAATTTACGGCTTCCTTCCAGACCTTCTTCTGACCAAGCGATGGAAGCGTCAAGTGGCCCCATGAACATTTCATAAACACGAAGGGTATCAGCACCATATTGTTCCACCACATCGTCTGGGTTGACAACGTTCTTGAGCGATTTAGACATCTTGGCTGGTGCTTGCTCCAACTCTTCTCCTGTTTCCACATGGAAGAAAGAACCGTCACGTTTTTCAACCTTATCAGTCGCTACAAGAGCTCCACGGTGGTCACGGTAGCTTGTTCCCAAAATCATTCCTTGGTTAAAGAGTTTTTGGAATGGCTCCTTAGTCGGAACAACACCGAGGTCATAGAGGAATTTATGCCAGAAACGAGCGTAAAGCAAGTGAAGTACAGCGTGCTCCGCACCACCCACGTAGATATCCACTGGCAACCATTGTTTGAGGAGATCCTCGTCGGCCAATTTTTCTGTGTTGTGTGGGTCGATATAGCGGAGATAGTACCAACTTGAACCTGCCCATTGTGGCATAGTGTTTGTTTCACGACGACCTTTGACACCATCTTCACGCGTCACTTCAAGCCAGTCGGTCAAGTTAGCCAATGGGCTTTCCCCAGTACCTGAAGGACGGATATCCTTGGTGACTGGCAAGACAAGTGGGAGTTCACTTTCAGGAACAGCTGTTGAAGTCCCATCTTCCCAATGAATGATTGGGATTGGCTCACCCCAGTAACGTTGACGGCTAAAGAGCCAGTCGCGGAGACGGTAGGTAACCTTCTCTTGTCCACAACCCTTCTCTTCCAACCAAGCCACAATTTTAGCAATAGCGTCTTCTTTGTTAAGGCCATCTAGGAAGTCTGAATTGACATGAAGACCATCTTCAGTATAGGCAGCTTCTTCAACGTTTCCACCTTCTAGCACTTCTACGATTGGTAGGCCAAATTGTTTGGCAAATTCCCAGTCACGTTGGTCATGGGCAGGAACAGCCATTACCGCACCTGTACCATAGCTAGCAAGAACATAGTCTGCAATCCAGATTGGGATTTCCTTGCCATTGACAGGATTGATGGCAAAAGCACCCGTCCAAACACCAGTTTTTTCCTTGGCAAGGTCGGTACGAGCCAAGTCAGACTTGAGACTAGCTTGGTGTTTGTAGTCTGCAACTGCATCAGCTTGCTCTGGACTTGTGATGGCATCTACTAGTTCATGCTCAGGAGCCAAGACTGTGAAGGTCGCACCGAAAAGAGTATCAGGACGAGTTGTAAAGACGGTGAATTCCTTGTCTGTTCCTTTTACTTTGAAGGTTACATTGGCACCAGTTGATTTCCCAATCCAGTTACGTTGCATATCCTTGATAGACTCTGGCCAATCCAACTCATCCAAGTCGTTAAGCAAGCGCTCTGCATAGGCCGTAATTTTGAGCATCCATTGGCGCATTGGTTTGCGGACAACGGGATAGCCACCACGCTCAGAAGTTCCATCAGGAAGCACTTCTTCGTTGGCAATGGCTGTTCCTAGTTCCTCAACCCAGTTTACTGGCACTTCCGCTTCATAGGCCAAGCCTTTTTCGTAAAGCTTGGTGAAAATCCACTGCGTCCATTTGTAGTAGTTTGGATCTGTTGTGTTGACTTCACGGTCCCAGTCGTAAGAGAATCCAAGCGCATTGATTTGACGTTTGAAGTTGGCAATGTTTTCTGCTGTAAATTCTGCCGGGTCATTCCCCGTATCCATAGCGTATTGCTCAGCTGGCAAACCAAAGGCATCCCAACCCATTGGGTGAAGGACATTGTAACCTTGGGCACGTTTGTAACGGCTAAGGATATCAGTCGCTGTATAACCTTCTGGGTGTCCTACGTGCAATCCAGCTCCTGAAGGATATGGGAACATATCGAGAGCATAAAACTTCGGTTTTGATGCATCTGTTCCTGTCTTAAATGTATGATGTTCTGCCCAGTAGCCCTGCCACTTAGGCTCAATTTCTTTATGATTGTAAAAACTCATGCTATTTCTCCAATTTTATGATGTTACTATTATACCATTTTTGGGGGAATTTGGTCTCGTTCTATTCTATACTTTTCTATTTTACCTTGCTCTAGAATTTTTATACTGCTATACTTATAACAGAAAACCCTTCCAAGGAGGTAGCAGATGTCTCATTCCTTTAAAAAATCTCTCCAAAAAGAAATCCTCCATAGAAGCTCTATCGCAGCCTTTGTGACCTCTCTTTTACTACTCATTTTACTTTTTGGTTTTTCCTATTTTTTACAAAAGCAACAACTCTCCAAAGACACGAGACAGATTGTCAAACAAGTTCAAGAGATGAAAGAAGCAAATAATGAGCTCCTGGCCACTATGAACTATAAAATGATTCCTGGATTTTTGGACGGCAAACACACAGAGCGAGAAGTCTTTAGCCTATTTTACGAGACAAAAGCTAAATTAAAACTTAGTTCTGACCTCATTATCCTAAGTGATACAGGTGAATTACTATTTAGTACCAACCGAAATCACCAAGAAAGTATTTTATCACCCTACTATCTAAAACTGCTTATTCAAAATCCTTCTCAAGATAAAGTTACAGAAAAAATTGCACTCTCTTCAGACAAGCAACACTACACACTCTTTATCAAACCACTACTTCAAAACCAACGAGTTAAAGCCTATACTATTGCTTTCGTAACTGAGAATGATTTCATCTCAAGTTTCCCAATGATAAATTCTAAATACATCATTACCGATAGCTTTGGAAATATGTTTTCCAACAATACAAATCAATTTACTCGTTCCACTCTTGAAAAATTTGATGAGAAACTCCTACACTCTCGCACCCACTGGTATGCGAACGAACCGCTTATTGTTCAAAAAGAAAAAGTCGGTGCTATTTTTTCAATCTATACTTTTCAATCCTTCTTTCCTATTCCTAGCTTACTCGGCCTAGCCTCCATTCTCACCTTATGTATATTCTTCCTCTACTTCTCGCAAGCAAGACGAATTGCTCATAAGATTGCTACACACAACGCTGTTCCTATTGAAAGTTTAGTTTACCAACTTCAAGAAATTCCCAAACAAGCAGAAAAAAGGCTTTATCTACAAACAGGTGATGAGTTTGAATTTATGGCCGAAAAAATTAATAATATGTTGTATGAATTAGATCAACTTCATCAGAAAATGTTGACCATCGAAAAAGAAAAGTGGATTTTTGAAAGAAAAATGCTGGAAGCTCAGTTCAATCCTCATTTTCTCTACAATACGCTTGAGACGATTAAAATCACTTCTTTAATGGATGCAAGTCTCACACAAGACCTAATCCAAAATCTCACGCGCATTCTTCGCTACAGTATCACCGATTTAGAAAAAGAAACAACCATTTGTCAAGATTTAAAGATTATAAAGGATTACCTTATTATTCATAAAATTCGTTTCGAGCACTTTTCCTATGATATTGTCTGCCCAGAAACTGTCGATAATCAGCCTATCCCTAAACTTTTCTTGCTTCCCTTAGTAGAAAATGCTATAAAATATGGGATGCAATACCGTATTGATCTTCATATTGATATCCAAATTACCTTGGAAGCAGATTCTCTGACTTTTTGGGTCAAGGACAATGCCGGAGGACTCACAAAACAAGAGCGAGTCGCTATTTTAGACTCTTTAGATAGCCCTCATACCCAGCATGGCATTGTTAACAGCTACAAACGATTGAGCAATTTCTTTCCTGATGTTCAGCTAGATTTAGGAGTCAATCGTCAAGGAGAAACTTGGGTCAAATTTGTAACGAAAGGACTAACTCATGTTTAAGCTCATTATCGTAGAAGATGAACACCTCATTCGAAAATGGCTAGAGATTGCCGTAGACTACTCTGCCTTAGGCATCCAAGTTGTAGGAACTGCCAGTCACGGTCAAGAGGGAATGAAACTCATCCAAGAAAAAGAACCTCATATTGTCTTAACAGACATCACAATGCCAATTATGGATGCTTTTATGATGTTCGAAGCCACTCGTACCCTTTCTTATGAAAAAGTTATCTTATCTGGTTATAACGATTTTCAAAATGCAAAAAAAGCCATGCAATATGGGGCAGTTGATTTCTTATCCAAACCAATTGACACAAAGGAATTGACAGAATGTCTTCAAAACATTGTTTTGCGATTACAAGTTAGCACCTATCAAGAAACTCCTTTTTTAGAAGAATATCAAACTTTACTCTCCTCTATCCAACAAGTTGATACACAAAATCAAATCATTCAGCAAATTATTTCCTTTGTCCACAACCACTATGCAGAACATTTTACTATTAGTAAGCTAGCAGAATCGCTGGGATATAGTGAAAGTTATCTATATAAGGTTATCAAAGAAGACTTCCCCATGACACTAAATGAATATATCTTACGCTACCGCCTCAAGCAAGCTATAGATAAAATGGCCGAGTCCCCCAATGCCCCCTTAAGCGATATCTCTGAACAAGTTGGATTTTCAGACTATAAATATTTTGCCAAAGTCTTTAAAAAGTATCTCCATATTTCTCCAAAAGAATTAAAATTAATGGATAAAAATCATTGATGTAAAAGGATTGCTTAACTTTATTGTAGCAATCTTTTTATTTTATACTTACCATCAAAATCCTATCCACAGTTCACGCATCCTTACTCTAGGAGCTTAATTCCTATTTTCTATTTTAGATTTCTTTAAGGTTTTTATTATATTCTGTAGGACTCTACAAATTATAAACGTTATAAAAGTTGTAGAGCAAAAACGTTCGTAAAAAAGGAGACTCTTATGAAAAAACTACTATTCTTTCTCTCTTGTGGTTGGATATTTCTTACTTTATCAGGATGTTCTTCAGCTATAGGAGCGGAAACTAGCACTGAAACAGATTCGAATAACACTTTGGTTGTATACTCGCCTAACCCTGAAGATCTTATCGAAGAAACAATCCCAGCCTTCGAAGAAAAATATGGCATCAAGGTTGACTTAGTCCAAGCTAGTACTGGTGAATTATTCAAGAAAGCAGAAGCTGAGAAAGAAGCTCCCGTAGCCGATGTCATTTTCGGAGGTTCCTACGCACTCTTCTCTTCTAACGAAAAACTCTTTGAGCCCTATATCTCCCAAGAAAACGACCAAATTATCCCTGAATATCAGAATAAAACAGGATTCTACACACCTTATACACTGGATGTCAGTGTTCTAATTGTCAATTCAGCTTTAACTAAAGATATTAAAATTGAAGGCTATAATGATTTACTTAATCCTAAATTAAAAGGAAAAATTGCTACTGCTGATCCAAGTAATTCTTCTAGTGCCTTTGCTCAATTAACAAACATGCTTGTAGATCAAGGTGGATACGAAAATGAACAAGCTTGGACCTATGTAAAAAATCTATTTACCCTAGTAGATGGAAAAATTGCATCTAGCTCTTCAAATGTTTATAAAGCTGTCGCCGATGGAGAAATGGCTGTAGGACTCACCTATGAAGATCCTGCCTTAAAACTCTTAAACGACGGAGTTGATGTAAAAGTTATTTATCCAAAAGAAGGTACTGTCTTTTTACCTGGTAACGCTGCTATCGTCAAAAACGCCAAACACATGGATAATGCTAAGAAATTTATCGATTACCTCCTTTCTCAAGAAATCCAAGATAAGCTAGGAACCGAAACTACAATCCGACCTATTCGTAAAAATGCTAAAACCAATAAAAATATGAAGGCTATGACAGAAATCAAGATCGCCACCGAAGATTCAGATTATATCATTAAAAACAAAGCCACTATTCTTAAAAAGTACAATGACATTTTTACAGATATCCAATCTAAAAAATAAAATTTGACTTTTCAATTATTAACTGTCGAACCCTACTATAAAATCAAAAAGATTACTTCCGTTTTTGTAGAGAATTTTACTCTAATAGAATAGAATTATTAGTTTTAAAAACGCTTACATTGTTTTAAAATAAACTTAAATAACATAACGGAGGTATCCATCATGAAAAAGAAATGGATGTATTATGCTGCTTGCGGACTAGCTCTTTTTGGTCTTGCTGCTTGTTCTTCTAATGAATCTGCCGATGACAGTTCATCTGATAAAGGAGACGGCGGTTCGCTAGTCGTTTATTCACCAAACTCAGAGGGCTTAATTGGAGCAACTATTCCTGCCTTTGAAGAAAAATATGGTATCAAAGTAGAACTGATTCAAGCTGGTACTGGAGAACTTTTCAAAAAACTAGAGTCAGAAAAAGAAGCTCCTGTCGCCGATGTCATCTTTGGTGGTTCTTATACACAATATGCTACCCACGGAGAACTCTTTGAAAACTATACTTCAAAAGAAAATGATAATGTTATCAAAGAATATCAAAACACAACTGGCTACTCTACTCCTTATACGCTAGATGGTAGTGTTTTAATCATCAACCCTGATTTAACTAAAGGCATGAACATTGAAGGATATAGTGACCTCCTCAAACCTGAACTAAAAGGAAAAATCGCAACTGCTGACCCAGCAAACTCTTCTAGCGCCTTTGCTCAATTAACAAATATGCTCCAAGCTCAAGGTGGCTACAAAGATGATAAAGCTTGGTCTTATGTAAAAGATCTCTTCACACTTATTGACGGTAAAATCGGTTCAAGCTCATCTGGTGTCTATAAAGCAGTAGCTGATGGAGAAATGGCTGTTGGTCTCTCTTATGAAGATCCAGCGGTTAAACTCTTAAATGATGGAGCTAACATCAAGGTAGTCTATCCAAAAGAAGGAACTGTTTTCTTACCAGCGAGTGCTGCTATCGTTAAAAAAGCTAAAAACATGGAAAATGCTAAGAAATTTATCGATTTTATTATCTCTCAAGAAGTACAAGATACCCTTGGTACAACCACTACTAACCGTCCTGTTCGTAAAAATGCTAAAACAAGCGAAAATATGAAACCAATTGACAAAATCAAAACACTCACTGAAGATTATGATTATGTTATCAAGAATAAATCAGATATCGTTAAGAAATACAACGAAGTCTTTACAGATATCCAGTCTAAACAGTAAAAGAGGTTCACTATGAGTGAGATCAAAATTATTAACGCCAAAAAAATCTACCACGATGTCCCTGTTATTGAGAATTTGAACATTACGATTCCAAAAGGGAGTCTCTTTACCCTTCTTGGACCTTCAGGGTGTGGGAAAACGACCCTTCTTCGCATGATTGCAGGTTTCAACAGTATCGAAGGCGGAGAATTTTACTTCGATGATACAAAAATCAATAATATGGAACCCAGCAAACGCAATATTGGAATGGTTTTCCAAAACTACGCTATTTTTCCACATTTGACTGTTCGAGATAATGTTGCTTTTGGTCTCAAGCAAAAGAAAGTTCCCAAAGAAGAATTGATCCAACAGACCAATAAGTATCTTGAACTCATGCAAATTGCTCAATATGCGGATCGAAAGCCAGATAAACTCAGTGGTGGACAACAACAACGTGTCGCCTTGGCACGCGCCTTAGCTGTTAATCCAAGTGTTCTCCTCATGGACGAGCCACTTAGTAATCTGGATGCCAAACTGCGCTTGGATATGCGTCAAGCCATTCGAGAAATTCAACACGAAGTGGGAATTACAACTGTTTATGTGACCCACGACCAAGAAGAAGCTATGGCTATTTCAGACCAAATTGCTGTTATGAAAGATGGGGTTATCCAACAAATCGGCCGACCAAAAGAACTCTATCATAAACCAGCTAATGAATTTGTTGCAACATTTATTGGTAGAACAAATATAATCCCTGCTCGTCTAGAAAAACAAGCTGACGGAGCTTACATAGTCTTTGAAGACGGCTATTCTCTTCGTATGCCAACTCTTGATCAAGTTGACGAGCAAAACATCCGTGTTAGCATTCGTCCTGAAGAATTTATCCGTGATGAAAATGGTCCAATCAATGGAACAATCACCGACAGTGTTTACCTTGGTCTTAACACTGAATACTTCATTGAAACTGGATTTGCTCCAAAACTTCAAGTAAGTGAAGAATCAACATTCGAAGAAGATTTAGAAAAAGGAGATTGTGTTCGTTTGAGAATCAATACTCAAAAACTCAATGTCTTCTCTGAAGACGGTTCGCGCAATCTCATAAAAGGAGTCAGCCATGGAACGTAAAAAACTAAATATTTGGACAGCCTCCTCTTTCTTCATCTTTCTTTCCTACCTTGTATTTCTCGTTTATCCTATCGTTACTGTTCTCAAGCAGGCACTCATACATGAAGGACAATTCTCACTAGCTAATTTTGTTACTTTCTTTAGTAAAGCATATTACTCTGAGACACTTGTCAACAGTTTCAAGGTTTCCATTACCGCTACTGTCACTTCCTTAGTTGTAGGAACCTTATTAGCTTATCTCTTCTCTATGTATGACTTCAAGGGGAAGAAATTTCTACAAATATTGATTATCATTGCTTCCATGTCAGCTCCTTTCGTGGGAGCCTACTCATGGATTCTCTTGCTGGGACGAAATGGGGTTATCACTAAATTTCTGACAAATTCCCTTCATCTTCCAGCTATCGATATTTATGGATTCAAAGGAATTGTACTTGTCTTTACACTGCAACTATTCCCACTGGTATTTCTATACGTTGCTGGGACAATGAAAAGTATTGACAATTCTCTACTTGAAGCCGCTGAAAGCATGGGGTCCTTCGGATTTAAACGTATCGTAACGGTTGTTTTACCTCTCCTAGTTCCAACCTTACTAGCTGCTGCCTTGCTTGTATTTATGAGAGCATTCTCAGACTTTGGAACGCCTATGTTGATTGGTGAAGGATATAGGACTTTCCCTGTCCTGATTTATACCCAATTTATTAGCGAGGTTGGAGGAAATTCTGCTTTTGCATCTGCTTTAGCAATTATGGCGATTATCATTGCCTTAGCAATTTTCCTTATCCAAAAATACATTTCAAATCGCTACAGTTTCAGCATGAATTCGCTCCATCCAATTGAACCTAAAAAAACTACAAAAGGAAAAATGGCTGCTATTTATGCAACAGTCTACGGAATTATCTTGTTCTCTGTTCTACCTCAAGTCTACTTGATTTATACTTCTTTCCTAAAAACATCTGGTATGGTATTTGTCAAAGGCTATTCTCTAAATAGTTACAAGATTGCCTTTAATCGTATGGGGTCTGCTATTTTTAATACGATTCGCATTCCTTTAATTGCTTTAATTCTTGTTGTTTTATTTGCAACAGTTATCTCCTACTTAGCTGTTAGAAAACGAAACTTGTTTACAAACTTAATTGATAGCCTTAGTATGGTACCTTATATTGTGCCAGGAACTGTCCTAGGTATTGCCTTCATTTCTTCATTCAATACTGGTCTTTTTGGAAGCGGATTTCTGATGATTACTGGAACAGCTTTTATATTGATTGTCTCCTTATCTGTACGAAGACTCCCTTATACGATTCGCTCATCTGTTGCTAGCTTACAACAAATAGCCCCAAGTATTGAAGAAGCCGCTGAAAGCTTAGGAAGTAGTCGTCTCAATACCTTTGCCAAGATTACAACTCCAATGATGCTATCTGGTATTATTTCTGGAGCCATCCTATCTTGGGTCACAATGATTTCAGAACTCTCTACTTCTATCCTCCTCTACAATGTCAAAACAAGAACAATGACTGTAGCTATTTATACAGAAGTTCTCAGAGGGAATTACGGTGTAGCGGCAGCCTTGTCAACTATCCTAAC
The DNA here is from genome assembly GCF_015561235.1 of Streptococcus oralis. Taxonomy (GTDB): domain Bacteria; phylum Bacillota; class Bacilli; order Lactobacillales; family Streptococcaceae; genus Streptococcus; species Streptococcus oralis_BK. The sequence goes on from NZ_JADMTC010000001.1 coordinate 1,317,762, forward strand.
TGTTCTAACCGTGAGTTCATTACTCTTATTTATGAAAATCTCTAAAAGCAACAGCATTACACTTTAGTTTTCCCCATCAAAAACAGCCGAAAGGATTACCTTCGGCTGTTTTTTCTTATCTTGATATTCTTATCAAATCCCTAGTTCATAGAAAGTAAGTCTAGACTGATTAAATAGAATTTTCTTCCATCTTCTCACGTCCCAGTTCCCGATAGCTACGGTCACCAACGATTTCAACAGTAAACTGACCGTTCTCGTATTCTAGAATGGTCACACTACCATTATCTAGACCATGCGGATGCATGCCATTGATGAGATAAACCATCGTACCAATGGTCATCCCGTGGCTGACAACTAGGGCATTTCCGCCACCTTGTTCTTCCATTTCTTTGGCAATAGACTCGAAACCTTCTCTGATACGGCCACTAAGTTTTTCCCAACCTTCAGCCCAACCAGCAGTATCAACCTCTACCAAACCTTCAGCTAGCTCTGCATAGGATAACTGATGAACATGATCCACCTTGAAAACACGAGGAATGACCCCCATAAAGAGGTCCCCATCATAGGCCCCGTCAAAACTACCAAAACACCACTCACGGATTCGCTTGTCCATACGGTAAGGGATTTTCCCCTGCAAGCCCAGTTCTTCTAGGATAATTCCCATGGTCTGAATGGTACGCCCTGAGTCACTGGAATAAGCTCGGTCAAACTGCAAACCAGACTCTCTCAAGCCAATTCCCAACTCATGAATTCCTAACTCACCTTCTGCAGTCAGAGGCGTATCACTCCATCCTTGAGCACGTCCAATCGTGTTAAACATGGTTTTCCCATGACGGACTAAGTACAATCTTACTTTAGACATTTTCTATCCTCCATTTTCTTCTATTATATCATGGATCAAAGAAATATTTAGCTTTCAAAAGCAAAGCTCCTTCTCCAAATTTTGCCACAAGAAAAGCTACCCTCACGGTAGCTTCCCTAGGAGATTATTATGAAAAAGTTTAGGATTTCTATTAAATAAAGTTAGGAGGTCTTTATTTAATGATTATAGTATACACAGTCATCCTTAAACTCAACTTAAATTCTCTCACTTTTTTATTAATTTTTAAAACTATGGATTGGAGCTGGGATTTGCCCACCGCGAGAGATGAAATCAACAGACGAAGCTCCGTTGACCTTCATAACTGGAGCTGTCCCTAGCAAACCACCAAACTCAATCATATCGCCTTCTTTGCCCTTTGGAATAATACGGACAGCCGTTGTTTTCATGTTAATAACACCGATTGCCGCCTCATCCGCAATCATAGCTGCAATGGTTTCAGCAGGCGTATCTTCCGGAATGGCAATCATATCCAGTCCAACTGAACAGATAGCCGTCATGGCTTCTAGTTTCTCTAAATTCAGAGAACCATCTTGCACCGCAGCAATCATCCCCTCATCTTCAGAAACGGGGATAAAAGCACCTGACAAGCCACCGACTTGGTTACAAGCCATCACTCCGCCCTTCTTAACTTGGTCATTCAAAAGAGCGAGGGCAGCCGTTGTCCCATGCGTACCAACTGTTTCTAGGCCCATTTCCTCAAGGACACGAGCCACAGAATCACCAACTGCAGGAGTAGGTGCCAAGCTTAGGTCGACAATTCCAAAGTCAACACCAAGGCGTTCACTCGCCATTTGTCCAACCAGCTGACCGATACGAGTAATCTTGAAGGCCGTTTTCTTGACTGTTTCCGCTACTACATCAAAGCTCTGTCCACGAACTTTTTCCAAGGCACGCTTGACCACACCCGGACCCGAAACCCCGACATTGATGATAACATCTGCTTCGCCAACACCATGAAATGCCCCTGCCATAAAAGGATTGTCCTCAACAGCATTAGCAAATACGACCAACTTGGCCGCACCCATATCTGATAGCGCAGCTGTTTCCTTGATGATACGTCCCATATCAGCGATCGCAGTCATGTTGATGCCTGACTTAGTTGAGCCAATGTTAACAGACGAACAAACCTTGTCTGTCTCAGCTAGAGCGCGTGGGATAGAATTGATGAGAATTTCATCTCCTTTTTGGTAGCCTTTTTGTACCAAAGCTGAGAATCCACCAATAAAGTCAACACCAATCTCCTTGGCAGCCTTATCAAGAGCCTTTGCCAAAACAAGATAGTCTGTCGCATCAGTCGCAGCACCAATTAAAGAAATCGGAGTCACTGATACCCGTTTATTGACAATAGGAATCCCAAGTTCTGCAGCAATTTCATCTCCAACAGCCACCAGATTTGCAGCTTTAGTGGTGATTTTTTGGTAAATTTTTTCAGCAGCACGTTCGATGTCAGGATCAATACAGTCCAAAAGGGAAATCCCCATGGTGATGGTTCTGATATCGAAGTTCTGCTCCTCGATCATGGCAATGGTTTCTGTAACTTGTCTAATATCCATAGCCGCCTCCTAGATATTATACATAGCGTCAAAAATCGCCGCACTTTGAATATTGATTTTGACATTCAAGGTCTGACCGAACGTTTCAAACTCATTTCGAAGATAAGTGAAATCCTGTTTTTCGTCACTAGAAACGACCGCCATCATGGTAAAGTATTCATCCAACACCGTCTGAGAAATATCGTCAATATTCAACCCCAACTCTGCAATCTTAGTAGACACGCCTGCAACAATACCAGCCTTGTCCTTGCCAACCACTGTAATAATAGCCTTCATTTTTAGACTCCCATTCTACGATTTTTAGAAAACCTGAACGTTTTTGATTTTCTTTTTCCTTAGTATAGCACATTTCCGAAAAAAATACTAAAAAACGCCTGCTTACGAAGTTGTTCTTAAACAAAAAACAATTTCGTAAACAAGCGTCTACCCTATCAAATGATGATGAGTGTTCCCGCTAGGACCAAAGTCCCAGCGGTAGACCAGAGCTAGACTAAGAGCACACGGCTCCATCATCATAACACTCAACAAAATTGATGATTTTATACTAATTCGATGATCGCCATTGGCGCAGCATCACCACGACGTGGCTCAGTTTTAAGGATACGAGTGTATCCACCGTTACGTTCAGCATAACGAGGTGCGATTTCTGAGAACAATTTTTGAAGTGCTGTAGTAGAAGTGTACTTATCAGTTGCTTCATCATAGTTTTCAGATGCGATTTCATTACGTACGAAAGCAGCTGCTTGACGACGTGCATGCAAATCACCACGTTTACCTAGAGTAATCATTTTTTCAACAGTTTTACGGATTTCTTTAGCACGAGCTTCAGTTGTCACGATTGATTCGTTGATCAAAAGGTCAGTTGTCAAATCGCGAAGCATTGCTTTACGTTGTGAGCTAGTGCGTCCTAGTTTACGGTAAGCCATGTATTCCTCCTTTATTTATCTTTTAATCCAAGACCCAAGTCAATGAGTTTGAGTTTCACTTCTTCCAAACTCTTGCGTCCAAGATTTCGTACTTTCATCATCTCTGCTTCAGATTTTTCTGTCAAATCATGCACAGTATTGATACCGGCACGTTTCAAACAGTTGTATGAACGCACAGACAAGTCCAGTTCCTCAATCGTCCGATCCAAAATACGATCGTCCGATTCAGTATCAGCTTCTTTCATCACTTCTGCAGATTTAGCAATCTCTGTAAGATTTGTAAACAAATCAAGATGTTCTGTCAAGATACGTGCTGAAAGCCCTAAAGCATCTTCTGGAATAATTGTTCCATTTGTCAAGATTTCAAGGGTTAATTTGTCAAAACCATCGTTACTACCTACACGAGCAGGTTCAACTTGATAGTTGACTTTTGTAACTGGTGTATAAATAGAATCTACAGCAAGTGTTCCAACTGGCGCATTATCTTTTTTGTTTTCATCAGCAGGCACATATCCACGACCACTGTTAACAGTCATTGTCGCCTTTAGAGAAGAACCTTCACCGATTGTAAAGAGATAATGATCTGGATTTACAATCTCAATATCACTGTCAGTCAAAATATCTCCAGCTGTAATTTCAGCAGGACCTTCAACGTCAAGCTCAATGATTTTTTCGTCTTCAACGTATGATTTCACTGCAATCCCTTTAATGTTCAGAATGATTTGCATCACGTCTTCACGAACACCTGGAACTGTGTCAAACTCATGTAACACACCATCAATGTTGATAGATGTCACTGCTGCTCCTGGTAGAGAAGCTAGTAGTACACGACGAAGAGAGTTACCAAGAGTTGTACCGTAGCCACGTTCAAGTGGTTCGATTACAAACTTGCCATAATCTTTATTTTCATCAATTTTTGTTATATTTGGTTTTTCAAACTCAATCATTTAGTTACTCCCTCTTAAACGAAAAGCAGTGTAATGCGATGATTATACACGGCGACGTTTTGGAGGACGAGCACCATTGTGTGGCACTGGAGTCACATCACGAATTGCTGTTACTTCAAGACCAGCGGCAGCAAGCGCACGAATAGCTGACTCACGACCAGAACCTGGACCTTTTACAGTAACTTCAACTGATTTAAGACCGTGTTCTTGTGCAGATTTAGCAGCAGCTTCAGAAGCCATTTGAGCAGCGAATGGTGTAGATTTACGAGAACCTTTGAAACCAAGAGCACCAGCTGATGACCAAGCAATTGCATTACCATGCACATCAGTAATCATAACAATAGTGTTATTAAATGTAGCGTGAATATGAGCAATACCAGATTCGATATTCTTTTTCACACGACGTTTACGTGTTGGTTTAGCCAAGACTTTTACCTCCTATATTATTTTTTCTTACCAGCAATCGCAACAGCTTTACCTTTACGAGTGCGAGCGTTGTTTTTAGTGTTTTGTCCACGGACAGGAAGTCCACGACGGTGACGAATACCACGGTAAGAACCGATTTCCATCAAACGTTTGATGTTCAAGTTTACTTCACGACGAAGGTCACCTTCAACTTTGATTGCATCCACTTCACGACGGATAGCATCCTCTTGATCTGATGTAAGGTCACGTACACGAACATCTTCTGAGATTCCAGCAGCAGCCAAAATTTTCTTAGATGTTGCAAGTCCGATACCATAAACGTAAGTCAATGAGATTACTACGCGTTTGTCATTTGGAATGTCAACTCCAGCAATACGAGCCATTTTTTCTCCTTTCTATCTTATCCTTGACGTTGTTTGTGTTTTGGATTTGCTGGGCAAATTACCATAACACGACCATTACGACGAATTACTTTACAGTATTCGCAAATTGGTTTGACCGATGGTCTTACTTTCATTTCTTATCCCTCCAAGTTTTTCGATTATTTAAAGCGGTAAGTGATACGTCCACGTGTCAAGTCATATGGACTCATCTCGACAGTAACACGATCTCCCGCTAAAATACGAATATAGTTTTTACGAATTTTACCAGAAACTGTTGCTAAAATCTGATGTCCATTTTCAAGTTCAACCGTAAACATTGCGTTAGGCATTGTATCGACTACTTTGCCTTCAACTTCAATCACATCGTCTTTTGCCACGCAAAAGCACCTCCATAAATTTCGATTCGATGCCTCTGAAAACAGAGACAACAATTATAAGTCAGACTATCTCAGTATAACATTTGTAGCGATTTTTTGCAAGTGTGAAAAACGCTTTATTTCAAATTTGTCAATACTTTTTCGATGTCTTTGAACACATCATTGATATCTTGATTTCCTTCGATATCGTGGACCAATCCTTTGGCACGGTAGTGAGCAATGATTGGTTCACCTTGGGCGATATTCACATCCAAACGACGCTTCACTGTCTCAGGTTTATCATCTTCACGTTGGTAATAATCTTCCTCTTTATAGTCAACTGGTGGGTTGAAAACTTTGTGGAAGGTTTCACCTGTTTCGCGGTGGATGATACGACCACTCAAACGTTCCAAGAGACAATCTGGATTCACTTCGATATTGATCACGCCTTCTAGTTCGATACCAAGTTCCGCCAATGTTTTGTCCAAGGCATGAGCTTGTTCAATCGTACGTGGGTAACCATCCAACAAGAAACCTGTTTCTTTGATGTCGTCCTGAGAAAGGCGTTCTTTAACAATTCCATTTGTAACTTCATCTGGAACCAACTCACCTTTGTCAATATATGACTTTGCAAGTACACCCATTTCAGTTTGATTTGCCATAGCAGCACGGAACATATCTCCAGTTGAAATGTGTGCCACGTGGAATTGCTCCACAATTTTAACTGCTTGCGTTCCCTTACCTGCTCCAGGTAAGCCCATAATCAAAAGATTCATGATAGGATCTCCTTATTTTGTATTTAAATAGAAGTAGAATTTTGTTTCAACCCCTATTTAAAAACAAAATAGAAGAGGGGAGACGAAAATCTCTCTGATAGATAGACCTTCATACTCCACTCTCTAAGCAAAAGTAATTTTGCTTTTATTCTGTTTTGTCCATGAAACCAACATACTTACGTTTCAATAGGTAACCTTCTAGCTGTTTGATTCCTTCGATACCGGTTGAGATAATGATCAAAAGACTAGTTCCCCCAAAAGCAACAGCTTCTGAAAGACCAAAGACATCTTTTGCCACAATCGGCAAGATTGAAATCACACCAAGGAAGATTGATCCGACAGTCGCAAGGCGACGAAGAAGTTTCGACATGAACTCTTCAGTCCCCTTACCAGGACGGACACCATGAATGTAGGCTCCACTCTTTTGCAAGTTTTCTGCTGCCTTCTCTGGATTGATCTGTACAAATGTATAGAAGAATGTAAAGAGAATGATTAACAAGGCATACATAGCAACACCTGTCGGAGATGTTGTAGATAACATTTCCTGTGCTGTACGTACCCAAGCCCAATCATGACCTGTAGCACTCAAAAATTGAAGAATGGCTGCAGGTGCTGCTGTGATGGAACTTGCAAAGATAACTGGGATAACCCCCGCTGGGTTTACCTTCAATGGAAGGTATGAGCTTGATGGGGCTCCTTGAGCAACTTTTGTATATTGGATTGGAATTTTATATTCTGCCTGTTGAACAAAGGTTGTAAAGTATACAATCAACAAGACAGCGATAATCAAAATAACGACAAAGATAATAGATGAAGTCAAACGGCTACTTGGAATATTGACGAAGTAGTCAACATAGATGCCTTTAATCATCTCAGGAATTGAAGCAACAATACCTGCAAAGATAATCATAGAAACACCGTTTCCGTATCCCTTATCTGTAATTTGTTCCCCGAGCCAAGTTACAATCATACTACCTGCTGTAAGGATAATACCGATAGTAACAAAGACTTGTGGAGTTAACGCTGTCGTTAATAATTTCGCCCCAGATAGAGTATTAAATCCTGCTGTAATCCCAATAGATTGAACAAATGCAAGTACAAGTGCAATATAACGGGTAGCTTGGTTTAGTTTTCTCCGTCCTACTTCCCCTTGTTTGCCCCATTCTACAAACTTCGGTAAAATATCCATTTGTAGCAATTGAACAACGATTGAAGCAGTGATATACGGACTTACTCCGAGTGCAAAAACGGAGAAGTTCTTCATGGCATTCCCTGAAACAAGACTAAGCATGTTCAAGAAAGATAAACCACTGATAGCTTCTAAACTTTTTGCATTCACACCTGGAACAGTGATACTTGTCCCAATACGGAAAACAAGAATGATAAAAATCGTAAAGAGAATTTTTGATCGAACTTGTTTAACCTTGAGCGCTTCTTTTAATAATTTAAAAAACATGGGTCACCTCTCTTAGATGACTTCTACAGAACCACCTTTAGCAGTGATAGCTTCCTCAGCTGATTTAGAGAATTTAGATGCTTTCACAGTCAATTTCTTAGTCAACTCACCGTTACCAAGAATTTTAACTCCTGATTTTTCAGCTTTCACAATTCCTGCTTCGATAAGCACAACTGGAGTTACTTCTGCACCGTCTTCAAAGACGTTCAATTGGTCAAGGTTTACAATTGCGTATTCTTTAGCGTTGATATTAGTGAATCCACGTTTTGGAAGACGACGGAACAATGGAGTTTGTCCACCTTCAAAACCAAGGCGAACTCCGCCACCGCTACGAGCTTTTTGACCTTTTTGACCGCGACCAGATGTTTTACCGTTACCTGATGAAGTACCACGACCAACACGGTTACGTACTTTACGAGAACCTTCTGCAGGTTTCAATTCATGAAGTTTCATTATTATTTTCTCCTCTTTTGTAAAATGCTAGCGCCGATAAGAGAGAAAAGGTTGTCTCCCTTATCAACTCGCCTATACATGGTCATCTAAGATGACTATACCTAGTTTTAGGGGATGAGTATTGCCACATCCCCTAAAAATTCATTAGTTTACTTCTTCAACTGTTACCAAGTGAGATACTGCAGTGATCATACCACGGATAGCAGCGTTGTCTTCTTTGATAACAGAGCTGTTCAATTTGCCAAGTCCAAGTGCTACAACAGTTTTACGTTGTGATGGAATGCGTCCGATTGGAGACTTAGTCAAAGTAATTTTAATTTGAGCCATTTTATCCCCTTTCTTATGCCAAATCAGAAACTGAAATACCACGAAGGGCAGCAACTTCTTCAGCGCGTTTCAATTGTTTCAAACCTTCAACAGTTGCGCGAACAATGTTGATTGGAGTGTTAGAACCAAGTGATTTAGATGTAATATCTGCCACACCTGCCAATTCCACAACGGCACGAACTGCACCACCAGCGGCAACTCCAGAACCTTCTACAGCAGGTTTCAACAATACTTTAGCTCCACCGAATTCTGAAAGAACTTCGTGTGGGATTGTTGTTCCAACCATAGGAACCTCAATCAAGTTTTTCTTAGCATCTTCTACTGCTTTGCGGATTGCTTCTGGAACTTCTTGAGCTTTACCAGTACCAAATCCTACGCGACCGTTGTGGTCACCAACAACAACAAGAGCTGCGAAACGAAGACGACGTCCACCTTTAACAACTTTTGTAACACGGTTGACAGCAACTACGCGTTCTTCTAATTCAACTGCATTGTCTTTAAATGCCATTTTCTAGTGTCCTCCTATTAGAATTTCAATCCGTTTTCACGAGCTGCATCAGCCAAAGCTTTCACACGTCCGTGATATAGATATCCACCGCGGTCGAACACCACTTCTGAAATACCTTTAGCGTTTGCACGTTCTGCAACGAGTTTACCGACAGTAACGGCTTGTTCAGTTTTAGTTCCTTTTGAAACTTCTTTGTCAAGAGTTGAAGCACTTGCGAGCGTTACACCCGCTACGTCATCAATCACTTGAGCGTAGATGCCTGTATTAGAACGGAATACGTTCAAACGTGGGCGATCAGCAGTTCCAGAGAGTTTTCCGCGAACGCGACGGTGGCGTTTTTGGCGGAGTTTGTTTTTATCTGGTTTAGAAATCACAGTTTTCACCTCTTTAGTTTTAAATCATGTGCTATGCACTAAGTTGGAAAATAGGTCGGTGGTTGAAAATCAACCACTCAACATTATTTACCTGTTTTACCTTCTTTACGGCGAACGAATTCACCAACGTAACGGATACCTTTACCTTTATATGGTTCTGGTGAACGAAGGCTACGTACGTAAGCAGCTGTTTGACCAACTACTTCTTTTGAAATTCCGCTAACAACGATTGTTGTTGGGTTTGGAAGTTCAAAAGTAATTCCTTCTGGAGCTTCAACTTCGTCTGGATGAGATTTACCAACAGCCAAAACAAGTTTTTTACCTTGAAGTTGTGCACGGTAACCAACCCCACGCATTTCAAGTTCTTTCTTGAATCCTTCTGATACACCAATTACCATGTTGTTCAAAAGGGCACGAGTAGTTCCATGGATTGTTTTCATTTCTTTTGAATCGTTTGGACGGTGAAGAGTTACTTCAGTACCTTCCACACGAATTTCAATATCTTTTGAGAACTCACGAGTAAGCTCTCCTTTAGGTCCTTTTACAGTTACAACGTTGTCATTGTTAGTGATTTCAACACCAGCAGGCAACACGATAACTTTATTACCAATACGTGACATGTTTATTTTCTCCTGTTAAATTGTCAGGCCAGAATGGCCAGTTTTCACGGGGGCTTAAATCGATTTCTCGATTTAAAGGAACATTTAGGTTTCAATTCCAAAGTGAATCTAGGCATCGTCTCGCCGGCATAACTTTGGGTTAGGCAAGAGACGATAACGAAGAGTCACAAAGAAATTGGGAGCTAAATATTACCAAACGTAAGCGATAACCTCACCACCAACATTCTTTTGGCGAGCTTCTTTATCAGTAAGCAAACCTTCAGAAGTTGAAAGAATAGCAATTCCAAGTCCGTTAAGAACTTTTGGAAGATCTTCACGTTTCTTGTAGACACGAAGTCCTGGTTTAGAAACACGTTTCAAGTTAGTGATAACTTTTTCACCGTTTGGTCCGTATTTAAGGAATACACGGATGATGCCTTGTTTGTCATCTTCGATGATTTCTACGTTCTTAACAAAACCTTCGCGTTTAAGGATTTCAGCAATCCCTTTTTTGATGTTTGATGCAGGTACTTCAAGTACTTCGTGTTTCGCTTGGTTAGCGTTACGAATACGAGTTAGGAAGTCTGCGATTGGGTCAGTCATAACCATTTTGTTTTTCTCCTCTTACTAGTAGTTTGCAAGTTGCACTTGCTAGTTAATACATGATACAAAGAGCGTAACAGCAAGAGCAAAAATAGACAATTTGATGCTGGAGCGATGCTCCAAAGAAAATTGGTCTTTTTTGCCAAAGCTGTAGCTCGTGTTCAAATTGGCAAGCCCAACTGAACCCGGGCTAAACTCTGCGTGAAAAAGATAAACTTTCCTAGAAACTTCAGTTTCTTCGTCAAGTTTCCTATTTTCACTTTGAGTTTTGACGCCCTTGATATCTTAAATTACCAAGATGCTTTTGTTACACCAGGAATTTGTCCTTTGTAAGCTAATTCACGGAAGCAAACACGGCAAAGTTTAAATTTGCGGTAAACTGAATGTGGACGACCACATTTTTCACAACGAGTATAAGCTTGAGTAGAGAACTTCGCTGGACGTTTGTTCTTAGCAATCATTGATTTTTTAGCCATTAGATTTACCTCCTATATTATTTTGCAAAAGGCATTCCAAGGCCTGTAAGCAATGCACGTGACTCTTCGTCAGTGTTAGCAGTTGTTACGATAACGATGTCAAGACCACGAGTTTTGTCAACGTCATCAAAGTTGATTTCTGGGAAGATCAATTGTTCTTTCACACCAAGAGTGTAGTTTCCGCGTCCATCAAATGATTTTGTTGGAACACCGTGGAAGTCACGCACGCGTGGAAGTGAAACTGAAACCAATTTGTCCAAGAATTCGTACATACGTTCACCACGAAGGGTAACTTTTGCACCAATCGCTACACCTTCACGAAGACGGAAGCCGGCGATTGATTTTTTAGCTTTAGTGATAAGTGGTTTTTGACCTGAGATAAGTGCCAATTCTTCAGCAGCTTTTTCAAGACTTTTAGCGTTTGATACAGCTTCACCAACACCCATGTTCAAAACGATCTTATCTACTTTAGGCACAGCCATCACTGATGAGTAGTTGAATTGTTCTGTCAAAGCAGGAACTACTTCATTAAGATATTTTTCTTTTAAACGATTTGCCATTATACTTCTCCTTTCCTTCGTGATTAATCAAGCACTTCGCCTGATTTTTTGTTGTAGCGAACTTTTTTACCGTCTACAAATTTGTAACCAACACGACCAGCTACACCATTTTTGTCCAATACTTGAACGTTTGATACGTGGATAGCTGCTTCTTTCTCGATGATACCACCTTGAGGAAGTTCGTTAGTTGGACGTTGGTGTTTCTTAACGATGTTAACACCTTCAACGATAACTTTGTTTACTTTTGGAAGGGCAGTAAGGACAACAGCTTCTGTTCCCTTATCTTTACCAGCGATTACGCGAACTTTGTCGCCTTTTTTTACAAACATTAGGTTTCTCCTTAATTTTTCTTACGCCCATAAGGGCACCCTAGCTTGAAGCTAGGGGACTAGTTTGTTTCTAAAAATTAAAGTACTTCTGGAGCAAGTGACACGATCTTCATGAAGCCACCTTCACGCAATTCACGTGCAACTGGGCCAAAGATACGTGTTCCGCGAGGAGTTTTGTCTTCACGGATGATAACTGCTGCGTTTTCGTCAAATTTGATGTATGAACCATCAGCACGACGAGCACCTGATTTAGTACGAACGATAACAGCTTTTACAACGTCACCTTTTTTAACCGCACCACCAGGAGTAGCTTGTTTTACAGATGCCACGATAACATCACCGATGTTTGCAAATTTACGTCCTGAACCACCAAGAACTTTGATAGTCAAGATTTCGCGCGCACCGCTGTTGTCTGCGACTTTCAAACGAGTTTCTGTTTGAATCATTTCAGTTTTCTCCTTTCAGGTTTGATTAGATGATGACCGCTTCTTCAACAACTTCTACAAGACGGAAACGTTTTGTAGCTGAAAGCGGACGAGTTTCCATGATACGTACGATATCGCCTTCTTTGGCAACATTGTTTTCATCATGTGCTTTGTATTTTTTAGAGTAGTTAATACGTTTACCATAGACTGGGTGGTTACGTTTTGTTTCAACTACAACTGTGATTGTCTTGTCCATTTTGTCAGATACAACACGTCCAACAAGAACTTTACGATTATTGCGTTCCATTGAAATTTCTCCTTCCCTAGTCTATTATTTCGCTTCAGATTGAACTGTTTTGATACGAGCGATTTGTTTTTTAACTTCTTTCAAGCGAGCTGTTTGTTCCAATTGACCAGTAGCAGCTTGGAAACGAAGTTCAAACAATTCTTTTTTCAATTCGTTTTCGCGCTTCGCGAGTTCTTCTTGAGAAAGACCACGAAGTTCTTTAACAAATTCTTTTACTTCATTAAGTTTCATGCCTTCTCCTTATTCTGCTTCACGTTTTACGAATTTACATTTAACTGGCAATTTGTGGCTTGCAAGACGAAGCGCTTCGCGAGCGATTTCTTCAGATACACCAGCGATTTCGAACATCACTTTACCACGTTTAACTGGTGCAACCCAACCTTCAGGTGCCCCTTTACCAGATCCCATACGCACACCGATAGCTTTAGCAGTGTATGATTTGTGTGGGAAGATTTTAATCCAAACTTTACCACCACGTTTCATGTAACGAGTCATGGCGATACGAGCAGCTTCGATTTGGCGGTTAGTAATCCAGTGGCTAGTTGTAGCTTGAAGACCGTATTCACCGAATGCTACTTCTTTTCCACCTTTTGCTTCACCGCGCATTTTTCCGCGGAATTCACGACGGTGTTTAACACGTTTAGGTACTAACATTGGTTATTTACCTCCTTTAGTGTTTTTACGAGCTGGAAGAACTTCACCACGGTAGATCCATACTTTAACACCAAGTTTACCGTATGTAGTATCTGCTTCTTCCCAAGCGTAATCGATATCTGCACGAAGTGTGTGGAGTGGAACAGTTCCTTCTGAGTATCCTTCAGCACGGGCAATATCTGCACCGTTCAAACGACCTGATACTTGAGTTTTGATTCCTTTAGCTCCGGCACGCATTGCGCGTTGGATTGCTTGTTTTTGTGCACGACGGAAAGCAACACGTTGCTCCAATTGACGAGCAATGCCTTCACCTACAAGGTGAGCATCCAAATCAGGTTGTTTGATTTCGATGATGTTGATGTGTACTTGTTTTCCAGTCAATTTGTTAAGTTTTGCACGGAGTGCATCAACGTTAGCGCCACCTTTACCGATAACCATACCTGGTTTAGCAGTGTGAAGTGAAACGTTAACTTTGTTCACTGCGCGTTCGATTTCGATAGTTGAAACTGCTGCGTCAGCAAGTTCTTTTTGAACGAATTTACGGATTGCAAGATCTTCATGAAGGTAATCCGCGTATTCTTTTTCAGCATACCATTTGGCATCCCAATCACGGATGATGCCGACACGCATACCAATTGGATGTACTTTTTGACCCACGATGTTACCTCCTTATTTTTCTGCAACAGCTACAGTGATGTGAGCTGTACGTTTGTTGATTGGTGAAGCTGAACCTTTCGCACGTGGACGGAAACGTTTCATAGTTGGTCCTTCGTTTGCGAATGCTTCAGATACTACCAAGTTAGCTTTATCCAAACCAAAGTTGTTTTCAGCGTTAGCTACAGCTGAATTCAAAACTTTCAAGATGATTTCAGCAGCTTTGTTTGGAGTGAATGTCAAGATTGCAATAGCGTCGGCTACGCTTTTACCACGAATATTGTCAAGAACAAGACGTGATTTACGAGGTGAAACACGTACTGTACGAGCCATTGCTTTAGCTGAAGTAATTTCTGCCATTTATGTTCTCCTTATTTTCTACGTGTTTTCTTGTCGTCTGCAGCGTGACCTTTGTAAGTACGAGTTGGTGCGAATTCACCAAGTTTGTGACCTACCATGTCTTCTTGGATGTAAACAGGTACGTGTTTACGTCCGTCATAAACTGCAATAGTGTAACCAATGAAACTTGGGAAGATCGTTGAACGACGTGACCAAGTTTTGATAACTTTTTTCTTTTCGTCGTTAGCTTGAGCTTCAACTTTTTTCATCAAATGCTCATCGACGAAAGGTCCTTTTTTAAGACTGCGTCCCATTTTTATGTTTTCTCCTTTAAATATTGTACCACAGCGGCTTGCGTTCACATGGAGCGCTACCGAGCTGGCGGATTCCCTAGTTGCTTAAGCGACTAGTTTACTATTATTTCTCGTTGCGACGACGAACGATAAGCTTGTCAGATTTCGCTTTCTTGTTACGAGTTTTAAGACCAAGAGCAGGTTTGCCCCATGGAGTAGATGGCGCTTTACGACCAACTGGTGCTTTACCTTCACCACCACCGTGTGGGTGATCGTTAGGGTTCATTACAGAACCACGAACTGTTGGGCGGATACCTTTCCAACGGCTACGTCCTGCTTTACCAAGGTTTACAAGTCCATGTTGTTCGTTTCCGACAACACCAACTGTTGCACGACAAGTTCCAAGAATCATACGTACTTCGCCAGATTGAAGACGAACAAGAACATATTTACCTTCTTGACCCAATACTTGAGCAGAAGCTCCAGCTGCACGCACTAATTCTCCACCACGACCTGGTTTCAATTCGATGTTGTGGATCAAAGTACCAACTGGAATGTTAGCAAGTGGAAGAGCATTTCCGACTTTGATATCTGCTTCTGGGCCTGAAACGATACGTTGACCAACTTCAAGACCTTTTGGAGCGATGATGTATGCTTTCACACCGTCTGTGTAGTGTACAAGGGCGATGTTTGCAGAACGGTTTGGATCGTACTCGATAGTTTTAACAACTGCTTCAACGTTGTCTTTGTTACGTTTGAAGTCAACCAAACGGTAGAAACGTTTGTGCCCACCACCTTGGTGACGAACAGTGATACGACCGTTGTTGTTACGACCAGCCTTGTTCTTCAAAGCAACAAGCAATGATTTTTCAGGAGCGCTTGTTGTGATTTCAGCGAAATCCAAAGAAGTCATATTACGGCGACCGTTTGTTGTTGGTTTATAAACACGAATTCCCACGATATTTCCTCCTTAGATTATTCAGCCTCAGCAGCAAACAACTCGATTGCTTTTGAATCAGCTGTAAGTGTGATGATAGCTTTTTTAGTTTTGTTAGTAAAACCAGTGTAACGTCCAACACGTTTTGCTTTAGGTTTTACGTTGATTGTGTTGACATTTGCAACCTTAACACCTTCAAAAGCAGCTTCAACAGCTTGCTTAATCAAAAGTTTGTGCGCACGAGTGTCAACTTCAAATACATACTTTCCTGCTTCAAGTTGAGCCATTGAGCTTTCAGTGATAACAGGTTTTTTGATAACATCATACAAATTCATTATGCAAGAACCTCCTCGATTTTAGAGATAGCTGCTTGAGTAACAAGAAGTTTGTCACTATTTGCGATGTCAAGAACACTTGCAGTTGTAGCAGTCGCAACTTTCACGTTTGGAAGGTTACGAGCTGAAAGAGCTGCGAATTCGTTTCCTTCTTCAAGAATAACAAGGACTTTAGAATCGATGCTCAAAGCTGCAAGAACTTTTGCAAATTCAGCAGTTTTTGGAGCTGTAAATTCAAGAGAATCAACGGCTACAAATTTGTTTTCAGCAACTTTTTCTGAGTAAACAGATTTAAGCGCAAGGCGACGAACTTTTTGAGGAAGTTTGTACGCATAGCTACGTGGAGTTGGTCCGAAGACAGTTCCACCACCACGCCATTGTGGAGAGCGGATAGAACCTTGACGAGCACGTCCAGTTCCTTTTTGACGCCATGGTTTGCGTCCGCCACCTGAAACAGCTGAGCGATTTTTAACTGCGTGAGTTCCTTGACGAAGGCTAGCACGTTGGCTGATGATCACATCAAACACAACAGATTGGTTTGGTTCAATACCAAAGATTGCATCGTTAAGAACAACTTCGCCAGCTTGTTTACCAGTTTGGTCGAATAATGTTACATTTGCCATTTTGACTGTATTCCCCTTTCCTTATTATTTACCAGCTTTAACTGCTGACTTGATAGTGATAAGAGATTTCTTAGCACCTGGTACGTTACCTTTGATAAGGATAACGTTCTTTTCTGGAACAACTTGTACAACCTCAAGGTTTTGAATTGTCACGCGGTCGCCACCCATACGTCCTGCAAGGTTTTTACCTTTGAACACGCGGTTAGGTGCAACAGGTCCCATAGAACCTGGACGACGGTGGTAACGAGAACCGTGAGCCATTGGTCCACGTGATTGTCCATGGCGTTTGATAACACCTTGGAAACCTTTACCTTTAGAAGTACCAGTTACGTCAACAACGTCTCCAGCTGCGAATGTTTCAACTGTGATTTCAGCACCAACTTCCAAGCCTTCAACGTTTTTGAATTCACGAATGAAGCGCTTAGGAGCCGTGTTAGCTTTCGCTACATGTCCTTTAGCAGGTTTGTTGCTCAATACTTCGCGTTTGTCATCAAAACCAACTTGAATAGCGTTGTAACCATCTGTTTCTACAGTTTTAACTTGAAGAACAACGTTTGGAGTTGCTTCAATAACTGTTACAGGGATCAATTCGCCAGCTTCAGTGAAGATTTGAGTCATTCCCACTTTTTTCCCTAAGATTCCTTTTGTCATGAGAAAATAGTTCCTTTTCTATATTTTTTATTCAAAAAGTTTTTAACGAGCGTTTTTCATGCTCAAGGTTTCAAACTTTGGATTAAAGCTTGATTTCTACGTTTACACCACTTGGAAGATCCAATTTCATCAAAGCATCAACTGTTTTTTGAGTTGGGTTAACGATATCGATCAAACGTTTGTGTGTACGCATTTCGAATTGTTCGCGAGAGTCTTTGTATTTGTGAGTCGCACGAATGATTGTGTAGAGGCTACGTTCAGTCGGAAGTGGGATTGGACCCGCAACTTGTGCACCTGTACGAGTAGCTGATTCTACGATTTTTGCAGCCGCTGTGTCAAGCGTACGGTGTTCGTAAGCTTTCAAACGGATACGGATTTTTTTGTTTGCCATCTTTTTCTCCTTTTCGTCTATTTAAGATAATAGGCTAGCTCCACAAGAAAACCGACGCGCGTTGCGTGGCAATGCAACCGAGCGTGTCGCAACCTCTTGCATCAAAGCTAAGGCTGTAATTTACAGCACCATAATAGAATAACACAAAGCCCCTGCGATTGCAAGGGATTTGTGAGCTTTTTTTCGTTTTTTTGGGATGAAACTGTTTTCCTATTTCATCTTCATACAATTACTAATTTACGACTATTAAAACCAATCTTTTCTTCTATATAATACGGATAATACGGGTCATTTTGACCTTGAATTTATCTTCTGATTGATCCACTAAGATATCTGCTTTAGACTCGGTTTCTCTATAGTAACGCAGATACTGCTCCCGTCTCATCTGATGGCTAGCTAACACAAAGGAAGCATCTCGATTTCTCATAATCGTGTCTCGAGCTAGACGCCTCTCTAATTCCGTCTCCTCATCCGTGTAGAAACAGATAGTTTTGTCAAAGAGTTCCTTGGGTAGAAAGCCCACAGACATCCCTTCGACAATCAGAATTGGTTTTTCTCCAGACAAGACCTCGCTAGCCTTCCAAGGTTCGTCGATTGTCAAGACATCCATACCTGCCTGCAAGGCGAGAATATATCTCTGCAAACTTGCCAGTTCATGCGCCACTGGCAGACAAGCTGTCACTTTTTGATCTGGCGCTTGCTTTGGTACTACCAGATGACGTTTTGAGGTGATATAGGGATCTGTTTCTAACAAATTTACTTTTGTAGAATCTAAGGCTTGATATAATTCTTGAGCAAAGGTAGACTTACCTGAAGCGCCATGGCCGTAAATCCCCAGTGTTTTGACTTTTCCCATTTCTATCTCTGAGACCAGTTGTTCTATCAGGCCTTTTTTCTTCATTCTCTCTTCACCTGTTCATAGCTTTCTTTTCCGTCATTAAGCTTGTCCCAAATCACTATTTGCCCACTTTTAAGAGATTTTTGCACATCGATAATTCGTTGATTAGAGGAACCTCGAAACTGGAGCATGAGATTGCGCTTGCTTTTATCATACCGTCCATCGACAAGGATGTCAATCAGCGACAAGAGTTCCAGTTTATCTGGAGTCTCCAGCATCATTTCTTCCCACGTGTAGCCCGTCCAGGACCAGATATCTTTATCTGGCAATTCCTTTCGAATGCGTTTAACGAGAGGCAAGAGAATTCCCGTATTAAGAAAGGGCTCTCCCCCCAGCAAAGTCAAGCCTTGAACATAGGGTTGAGCGAGATCTTCCATAATCTGTTCTTCTAATTCTGCTGTATAGGGAATGCCTGCGTTGAAAGACCAAGTCGCAACATTATAGCACCCCTCGCAGTGAAACATGCAGCCTGATACGTAGAGAGAGTTGCGCACGCCTTCTCCATCTACAAAGTTAAAGGCCTTGTAATCAATGATTCGCCCTTTACTAAGCTCCTCGCTTTTCCATTCACCTGGTTTTGGTGTATTCCATGTCATCCTTCTACTCCAAATCTATCCAGTAACGTTCTACGCCATTACGAACATCCTCAAACGCCCCACCATTTGCCACAATCACCGCCCTACTAGCTGGGTTTTCCACACTACAGGTCACAAGCGCTTTCTTGATGTTCTTTTCCTTGGCAACTTGCAGGCCTTGTCTGAGGGCTTCTTTGGCATAACCTTTGCCTCTTTCAGAGGGACGGATGGAATAGCCGATATGTCCAGCAAAATTCAGCAGTCCCTCATTTAGTCTCAGCCGTAGATTCAAAAAACCTAAAGCATGGCCTGATTCATCAAACAATACGAACTGAATTGATGGAACGCGATTTTCAGGCAAGTTTATTCCCATCTCTTTTTGCATATTTGTTTCCAACCACTCTTCATACACAAAGTTCTCTGTATCCCAAAATCCTCCATCATGGGCTGATTGGCTCTTTTCAAATTCTGCTATCATCTCTAAAACAGCTTCCTTATCCGCCAATATCGGTCTACGTAGTTCCATCCTTACCTCCCACCTAAGAGAAAAGCGAGAGCGAACTCTCACTTTTATTTTTTCTTGTTCTTGTTTAAAAACTGTTCTCTGAGGTTAAGCAAGCGTTCTTTTTTGCCTGTTCCACCTTTCGAGTGTTTCTCGTGATAACGGGTCACTTGTGCGCGTCCCTTATCGTCTAATTGGTATTTCCCCATTCCATTTCCTTCTAATTTGTTACTTCATGTCCAGCTGTTTTAATGGTTGAACCATTCATGTGTTTGACACGCGCAGCGATTTCCTTGTGGCGTCCATTAACCATCGGACGCGCTTGAGGATTTCCCAGATAGCCACACGTACGTTTGACCACATCTACTGTTTTAGGGTCACTATTGCCACAGTTTGGACAAGCAAATCCTCTTTCAGTTGGTTCAAAATCCCCTTCAAAGTCACACTTATAACAATGATCAATCGGAGTATTGGTCCCTAGATACCCTACACGATCATAGGCGTAGTCCCAGACAGCTTCCAAGGCTTTTGGATTTTGTTGGAGAACTGGATACTCACAGTAGTGGATGAAACCACCTGTTGCACCTGCTTCTGGATAAGCCTTCTCAAAGTCCAATTTTTCAAACGGCGTTGGATTTTTACGAACATCATAGTGGAAAGAGTTGGTGTAGTATTCCTTATCTGTGATGTCAGGAATAGAACCAAACTTTTCTGTATCCAAGCGACAGAAGCGATCTGTTAGACTTTCAGACGGTGTCGAGTAGATAGAGAAATGATAGCCATATTGGTCAGACCACTCTTCTACCCGACGTTTCATATCGCGAATGATATCCAGCGTGAATTCCTTGGCTTCTGGATTGTGTTCCCAGCTATTTCCAAAGAAGACTGTCGCTACCTCGTACAAACCGATGTAGCCCAGCGAAACTGTCGCACGACGATTCTTAAAGAGCTGATCAACGCTCTCGTCTTTTCCAAGACGGCGTCCGAAGGCCCCGTACTGATAGAGAATGGGGGCGTTTGCTGGTGTTGCTTCCTTGGTTCGTTCAACACGATAAACTAGAGCATCTTCTGCGATGTTCATCCGCTCGTTGAATATTTCCCAGAACTTATTCATGTCGCCCTCAGACTCAAGGGCAATACGAGGCAGATTAACCGTCACAACACCTAGATTCATCCGACCTGAATTGACTTCTACACCATTTTCATCTTTCCATCCTTGAAGGAAAGAACGGCAGCCCATAGGTACCTTGAAAGAACCAGTCAACTCAATAATCTTATCATAGGATAAGACATCTGGGTACATCCGTTTGGTTGCACACTCGAGGGCCAACTGTTTGATGTCATAGTTTGGAGTTCCTTCTTCCAAGTTAAGGCCTCTTTTAAGCGTAAAGATGAGTTTAGGGAAGATGGCTGTGCGGTGTTCTGAACCAAGCCCCTTGATACGAATGGTCAGGATAGCTTTTTGAATTTCCCGTTCAAAACGACTAGTTCCTAGACCAAAACCTAGTGAAGTAAAAGGTGTTTGTCCATTCGAAGTGAAGAGGGTGTTGATTTCATACTCAAGAGATTGCATGGCATCATAGATATCTTTTTGGGTTTTCTTCCAAGCATAATCATCCCGTTTTTCAGGCAAGACCCATTCTTCCGCATCCTTGAGGTGCTTTTGATAATTCTTCTCCGCATAAGGCGCCAAGACTTCATCGATACGGTCAGCTGAACAGCCCCCGTACTGGCTAGAAGCAACGTTAGCAATGATTTGCGAAATCTGAGCTGTCGCAGTCTGGATAGACTTGGGACTCTCTACCTCCGCATTTCCAATCTTAAAACCATTTTCCAACATGCCTTTAAAATCAATCAAACAGCAGTTGGTCATCGGTGTGTAGGGGCTATAATCCAAATCATGATAGTGGATATCCCCTTTTTGGTGAGCATTGGCTACGTGCTTAGGAAGCATCTGCAGTCCGATTGATTTCCCAACAATCCCTGCTGTCAAATCACGCTGGGTATTAAAGACATCACTGTCTTTATTGGCATTTTCATTGACAACCGCTTGGTCTTTATTGAGGAGCTTATGGATACTAAAGTTGATATCTGTCGCTTTTGAGCGCTCAAAATCCCTTTGTGTCCGATAGGTGATATACTCTTCAGCCAGCGCATACTCTTTGGCTTCAAGGAGTTCATGTTCTACGACATTTTGAATTTCGTAAATCTTGACACCTTGAGGGAAACGACTGTGAATTTCGGTAACGATTCTTTCAACTAGACCATTTAGGCGTTTTTCTACTAGAGGCGTGACGTCCATAACCTTTTCCGCCGCCTTGTGGAGAGCCTTGTCAATCTTGTCTACATCAAATACTACACGTCTACCATCTCGTTTTTCAACGAACAAGGTGGGAACGGTTGCAAGCTTTTCTTCTAATACAATCATATCCATGCTCTTTTCTAAAATGTTGTTGAATTGTTTACATTCAGTATTATACCACTCTAAAAATAAAAATCAACATCTTGTGTTAAAAATCCTAAAATTTTTAAAATTCCACAAGATATTGATTTTTTATTATTTAGATTTATAAAGTTTGAACTCGCTAGTATCTGTCTGAACAAGCTCATAGTTTTCACTGAGCCAGCTCTCTACATCTGACCACAAGGCAACTTTTTGATTGACCATAATCATCTTCGGTTCATTCTCTTTCAGGTCATTCATAAGCTTGGTTTTATTTTCGTCACTTGCAGTATAAAGTGTTGGCGTCACTAGAGAGGTCGGTGCCAAGCGTTCGCTTGTACGATAGAAATCTGGACGATTATCCCATGCATAGACACGATCTTCAGAACTCGTTTGTTGTTTGACTACGCTAGCAAGTCGCTCTCTCTCCTGATAAGTCACCGGGTGCGAAAGGTAGCGACTCGCGATAGGGAGAACGATGAGGTAGACAAGGGCAATCAGTGGTAGATAGAAATTTCTTTTGAGGAAAGAGGCTTTTTTCTCACGTCTTCTTCTACGACGACTGCCTCCATCAGAAACATTCTCTTTGATCCCTGTCAGAAGGAGCAAAGTCAAGAAAGGAAGGAGAGCAACGAGATGAGTACCGTTGACAGGTTCTTTTGAGAGAATCAAGATTCCCAAAGAAACCAACAAGCCCAAACTAGCAGCAATTGATAGGGAATACTGCTTGGCTGGTTTTGACTGGAACAAGCCAGAAAAGAGCAAAGTAAGGGAACCTAGCCCAATAGCAAGTAAGCCGTAGAAGGCTGCATTTTCAAGCAAATGCGCATTTGAAAAGAGGCTAAGAGTATTTACCGGATACAAGGTCTGGCTAATGGCATCCCCAAAACTACCTGTTAATACTGTATAGTAGCCCAAAGGATAGAATAAGAGCGAGAACCCTAAGGCTGACGCAAAAAATTGATATAAACCATGAACAAAGTGACCTTTTCCTAAGTTAAAGCCGATAATTCCCAAGGCTAGTGTAGCTGCAAATAAGGCTGTTGGGATTGGTGCAAGGAAGAAAGCGAGAGCAAGGCTCATCCCTACTCTTACAAATCCTTTGTCGTCATTTGGATAAGCCAAATAGTTCGTAACAATGCTCAATGAATAAAATAGGAAAGGCAAGGCTAGCAAGAGGGCATAGCCACCACCAAAAGCGAGGCTTGCCACTAACAAATAGAACACAAATACCAGCTTCTTGGCTTCTTCTGCTTGACTAGTAAGAGCATCTGCAGATTTAAAAAGAAAAACTCCTGCTCCAAACAAGGCCAACCACTCAACCAAAGCAAGCAGAATGCTTCCTAGAGAAAGATAGGTAAGCAGGTAATAGAGCAATCCATTCGTTCCAAAGTAATCTGTATACATTTGACCATTTTGATGCAAGGCCCAACCAGTATAAAGATCCTGAGTTTGTTGCGGACTGACTAAACCAAAAATAAGGGGGATAACCACAGAAATAGCTGTAGCCACTAAACTCCAAAGCAAGATACTAAAAAAGGGAATGGGAGCTCCTTCTCGCTTTCCTGGAACGGACCAGTCTTGATAATGAGATTCTCCTTGTTTCTCATCTATTTTCCCATATACATTCATTCAATTTCTCCTCTAAGTTTATCTGTTTTAGTATATCAAAATCTTACAGGAATGTCAGCTTGGGATTGATATTTGCTGAATTTCTTATTCAATAGCGCAAAGCGTTCGATTTCACGAAAACGGTGGAATCGACTGTCTCTATACTCTCTAATAAAATCGTCATCTTCTAGATTAAGCATGGTTTTCTCCTTTACCTATCTATTCGTAAGAAGACAAAAAAGATCCAGCCTTGGGCTAGATCTTGATGGATAGCTAGAGCATAGGTGCAAACAACTGGACAATTTCCTTGATCAGGCTTTGATACCAGCTAGTTTTGATGGTGTGGGGATAGATTTCTTGAGAAACTTTAAAAATCTCTTCGAAGTCCCTTTCAATATCGATGATAGACTGCGTTCTATAAAGCAAGACGGCATTTTCATAGTGGTGAAGCAAACTCCGATAGTCAAAATTGATGGTTCCCACAGTAGCTGCCTCTCCATCGACAAGCATTTGCTTGCTATGAAGGAATCCCGGGCTATACTCATAAATTCGAACCCCTGCAGATAACAAGTCTGAATAGGCTCCTCGAGTAACTAACTGAATAACCTTCTTATCTGGTATACACGGCGTCACAATTCGCACATCTACCCCTCTCAGAGCTGCATTTTTGATACTTTCTGTTAAATCATAGTCAGCAATCAGATAGGGAGTCGTGATGTAGACATAATCTGTAGCTTGATTGATAAGATTTTGATAGACCGTTTTCCCAACCTGAGATCGGTAGATGGGCTTTGGTCCACTACTATAGGGAATACAGAGCCCCATCCCATCTTTTGGTTGATTTTCGAGATGGTATTGGTCAAAGTCGCTAATTTCCCCACGGTTGATATACCAGGTTGACAAAAAGAGTCTAGTAAAAGCCTTAACCGCTGATCCATCTAGGCGAATACCGCTATCCTTCCAATAACCAAAGCGTTCGATATGGTTGATATACTCATCTGCCAGATTGACACCACCTGTATAGGCAATTTGACCATCGATAATCATGATTTTACGGTGGTCACGGTTGTTATAGGCGACGGTTAAGCGCGGAATCACCTTGTTAAATTTATGGGCTTCAATCCCTCGACCGCGAAGATGAATGGTATAATCACCAGGCAAGGTTGCCATACAACCAATATCATCATAAAGGAGCTTCACTTCTACCCCTTGAGCCGCCTTTTCTTCCAAAATCTCTAAAATACTATTCCACATCAAGCCTTCTTCGATGATATAGTATTCGAGAAAGATAAATTTCTCGGCTTTTTTGAGATCCTCTAGCATCTGGCGCCACATGCTTTCCCCTGAAGGGAAAAAATGGGTATCCGTTCGATTATAGACATCGGCATTCGTGTCCATGCTGAGGAGAGATTTGATAACCCCGTAAGCCGACTTATCTTGTTCCTTTAACTCCAAACGGAGAGCTCTGCTATTATCCTCTCGGCGAACCATTGATTGGAGCTGCTTTAGTTGCTTCATTTCTTTTTTAGATAAACGGCGTTCTCCAAACATGATATAGAGCAAGGGACCAAATACTGGAACAAAGGCTACTAACAGCCAAGTTACCTTGCTTTCAGGATTCATAGAACGATTGACAATCGATACAATGGTCGCCATACTCATCAAAATAACTAGGATAATCCAGAGAATTGGAGCCATCTGACCTAAATAGAGAAACAAACCAAAGACGATAAACAACTCCGCCAACATGATGGTAATACTAAATCCATACTTGGACATGAGTAGCTGCATTTTTCTAGCCGTCATACATCCCCTTCCTTTTCTAACATTCTCCTTAACTGCTTGATAAACTAATGTTTCTACTAGTATACCTCAGTTCAGGGCTAGATGGCAACCTTTTACCTTTTTCTATTCAAACTATTCCAAGAGCTGCAAGATTCTTAAACTACATCTTCACTATACGAAGCGCTGTTCATTTTTTATATTTTTAACTAGGATATTAAGAGGCCTAAAAAGAACTACCAAAATGATAGTTCTTTCCAATATTATTTATATTTTTGGGAATACGTTGCTTCCACTCTACTTGATCTTTAGAATAGTTCTTTATAAAGAGCAATGGTTTCTTCCAAAGTCGGCATAAATGGATTGCCTGGTGCACAGGCATCAATCAAGGCATTCTTAGAAAGGTAGTCAAAATCGAAGTCTTTTTCTTGGATACCGAGTTCAGTGAGCTTCTTCGGAATGCCTACCGTTTCAGAGAGTTTCTCAATTTCAGCAATAGCATAGTCAGCACATTCTTGGTCTGTTTTCCCTTCCACATGGAGTCCCAAGGCCTTGGCCACATTACGAAAAGCTTCTGGTACACGTTTGGCATTTTCACGCTCTACAACTGGGAGCAGCATGGCACAGCAGACACCATGTGGCAAATTATATACCGCACCGAGTTGGTGAGCCATAGAATGAACATAACCCAAACCAGCATTGTTAAAGCTCATACCACCGAGGAAGATGGCATTGACCATCGCCTCACGCGCTTCAATATCTTGGCCATTTGCCACAGCACGAGGGAGGTACTCCTTGATGAGTTCGATAGCTCCGATAGAGAGTTTCTTGGTCACATTATAAGCACCTGGTGTTACCAAGGCTTCGACAGCGTGAGTAAGAGCATCCATACCTGTCGCCGCTGTCAATCCTTTCGGTTTTGATACCATAAGTTCTGGATCATTGACAGAGATCTGAGCAAGGCTGTTCTTATCTACCATTACCATCTTGACCTTGCGTTCTTCGTCAGTAATAACATAGTTAATGGTGATTTCTGCAGAAGTTCCAGCTGTTGTATTGATTGCAACCACTGGCAAGCCTTTTTTAGCAGACTTGTGAAGGCCTTCGTAGTCCTGTGGTTTTCCACCATTTGTAGCGATGATAGAGATACAACTAGCCGCATCCTGAGGAGATCCTCCTCCAAGACTGATGATGAAGTCACATCCATGCTCTTTCAGGGCAGCCACTCCATCTGTGACATTCTTGCAAGTCGGATTTGGCTCCACATCGCTAAAAATCACATATTCGACCCCTTCAGCATCTAATGGTTTTAGGACCTTAGGTAAAATATCACTGCCTTCGATGAACTTATCTGTCACCAAAAGGGCCTTCTTATACCCCAATTCCTTGATATACGGACCTACTTCATTTACAACACCTTTACCGATAAGGTTAACTGCCGGAACGTAAAATGTAGCCATATGCTTTTCCTCCTGCGCCTCTGCGCTAATTGATTATTTACTATAAGTATACGACCTTATAAGAAGTTTTACAAACATTTGTAAGCGTTTTAAGTAAAAAGTTAGTAAAGAACACCCAACCCTTTTTTCAAGAAAAAAGCTCCAAAAAGATAGCTTTCATCTCATTGGAACTTTTACTTAATCATTATTGCTTAGTTAATACCTCTCGGTCAGATGCCTCTCGGTCCATATCATCGATAATCAATTGATTACCATTAACCGTGTAAATTTTGACATCATCACCGATAATGACACGTTGATTTTCTGGCTCAAAGCTGACTTGCTTGATTTCCTTATCTCCATCTGGCTCGACCTCAGTCCATGTACCAGTTTTACCTGTTACAACAAGAGTGATTTGGTCATTCTCATCCTTTCCAGTATAGGTACCATCGATATTCGTAGGTTGAGCTACAGTAGTGTCCTGACTTGAGGATGCCTGCGGTTGACTAGCACTTGTCGTAGCGCTAGAAGATGATTCTTGTTGAGTAGATGATTGCTGAGCAGATTGCTGGGTAGGGGCTTGTGCCTTAGGTCCACAAGCTGCTAAAAGACTAAGAATTGCTAGGGAAGCAATAGAAAGTGTGAATGTTTTCGTTTTCATAGCGATTTCCTTTCTTTTGTGCCAATGTTTTGCTGGAATCGTTTCCAGATATACCTCCTACCTACAGTATAGCAACATAAACCTATAAGGTCAACTAATCTCATCGCTTCCAACCAAACTCCCTCGGACTTCCGAGATAAAGTAGAGGGATCCCGTCACGAAAAGCAAGTCCTGGTCATTGGCCTTATCTTCAAATTCTCTGATAAAGTCGCCATAGGAAGGAATCAAATCGTAACCCGCCACATCCTTTTCATCCAGAGAGCCTTTGTAGTCAAAGCCTGTTACCTTAAGTTCCACCTGAGGCAACTGCTCCGTTAGATAACCTAGCATCCCTTGATAATCCTTACGTTTAAGGGCGCCAAAAAGGACATGAACCTGGTATCCTTGCCGAATTTTCCCTTGGATAAACTCGACCAGACGAGTCAAGGCTGGAAGATTGTGAGCCCCGTCTAGGTAGATATGCGGACGAATCCGTTCCAATCGACCTGCCCAGTGAGTTTCTTGCAAGGCCTGTCTCACAAGCTCTTCTTCAACTTTTTCCTCTCTTGACGCCATAAACAGAAGAAAGGTTTGTAAGGCCAGGGAGGCATTTTCTTGCTGATAAGCACCTTCCAAACCGATTTCAAGCTGTGAAAAGTTTGCTAGCTTACTTGAAAAATCCCCAGCATTCAAGGTGAAGTCTCGCCCAGCTTGATAAAGTTCAACAGCTAACTCTTTTGCTCTTTTTTGACAGACAAGCTCCGCTTCTGGAGTAAGCTTGGCAATGACCGCCTGCTTGCCAGCCTTGAAAATACCAGCTTTCTGCTTGGCTATTTCCTCCAGGCTATCGCCCAAGGTCTCCTGATGATCTAGCCCAATCGAAGTAATAACTGCAATCTCTCCTGTTACGACATTAGTGGTATCAAGCAAACCACCAATCCCCACTTCTAGCAGAACCAGATCCACTCCCTGCTCTTTAAAGTAAAGCAAAGCAATCAGAGTCAGTAATTCAAAAAAGGACAACTGGTCATGGGTTCGCAAAAGCGTCTTTTCCATCTCATTGACTTGGTTAGCTATACGGACAAAGTCTTCCTCCGCGATCGGCTGTCCATTAATACAGATTCGATCATGGATGCTGATGATATGAGGAGAGGTAAAAGTACCAACTTTTTTACCATGAGAAACAAACAACTCCCTCATGAAGGCAATAGTTGACCCTTTACCATTAGTCCCTGTTACGTGTATAATAGGATAAGTCTTCTCAGGATTCCCCAGCAAATCCACTGCTCGCTGCATTCGTCCAAGTCCAGATCTAAAGTTTAAACCAATCCGACTATGCAGCCATTCTTCTACTTCAAACATACATGTCTCCTTAACAAAAGTCCAATCAACTACCGCATCAAAGTATGATTACAAATAAAAAACGAGGTCGGAACTAAAATCCCGACCTCTTACCTGGTTAGCTAATCACTAGCTACTATGAATTTCAACGTGAGCTAAAAACGTCCCCCAGACTTACTTACGGTCTTTATTTTTAGCGTAAGGGTAAAAATGTTCCTAGAACTTACCAGTTCTCTCTTATTTAAAGGAACTGGGCTAAAAACATCCACTGGATGTTCCTGCTTTTTCTTATTTCTAGAAGCAGGGGTAAAAACGTCCCCCGGATGTTCCAACTCTTCCCAATTTCTGGGAGTTGGGCTAAACACGTCCACTGGATGTTCCTGCTTTTTCTTATTTCTAGAAGCAGGGGTAAAAACGTCCCCCGGATGTTCCAACTCTCTCCAATTTCTGGGAGTTGGGGTAAAAACGTCCCCCGGACGTTTTTACTCCTCCATAAAGCTGTTGAAGACTTCTTCAATCATGTTCCATTCGTCTTCTGAGTCTTCTGGAATTGGTTGCAATTCGCCTTCTGTTCCGTCTTCATTTTCGATGAATGAGTAAGCTTGGATTTCAACTTCACCATTTTCATCTTCTTCTGCATTAACTGGCACTAGCAGAACATAGTTTTTACCAAATTCTTCTTTTCCATCAATGGTCAAAAGGATTTCAAATAAAGTTTCATTTCCTTGCTCATCAACAAGTGTAATCAATTCACGTTCTTCGTGGTCGTGGTTGTGATCGTGTGACATAGTTTCTCCTCTGTCTTAAAATTTTCTATCTAAATAATTTTGCAAAATCAGCTGAGCAGCCAACTTATCAATAACTTTCTTGCGCTTATTGCGACTGATATCTGCTTGTTCAATCAACATACGCTCCGCAGCGACCGTTGTCAAACGCTCATCCTGATAGTCTACTGGCAAACCAAAGAGTTCTTCTAGCTTGGCACCATAGGCTTGACTGGCTTCTACTCGCGGACCGCTGGTATTGTTCATGTTCTTTGGCAAACCTACTACAAAGCGTTCCACCTTATAGCTGTCAACCAATTCCTTGATCCGGTCAAAACCAAACTGGCCCTGATCCTCATTAATCTGGATGATTTCAAGTCCTTGAGCGGTAAAGCCTAGTGGATCACTAATAGCCACGCCCACTGTTTTTGAACCGACGTCCAATCCCATAATTCTCATAGATTATAGATCGACTCCTTGTCCTTTAAGGTAGTAGCGTACCAATTCTTCAACAATTTCATCACGCTCATACTTACGGATTTGATTTCGTGCATTGTTATAACGAGGAACGTAGGCAGGGTCTCCACTCAATACATAACCGACGATCTGGTTAATCGGATTGTAGCCCTTGTCATTCAAAGAAGCATAAACATCTGTCAACGTTTCGCTAATTTCTTTCTTATTGGAATCATCCAATTTAAACCGTACAGTTTCTTCAGTAAATCCCATTCTAACACCCTCTTTCCTTAGAATAGTACTATTATAGCACATTCCCTGACGTTCTACAAATAAGTTAGTCTATTAATTTGGATTTTCTATTGTTCTGTCGCCCCATTTGCCACTCTATCTGCAATATATTGGCTAGGTTCGTTTTTTAAGAGATTTTCAAGACCGATATTTTTTAAATATTCTATCTGATATGCCTTTTTGACATCCAATACTTGAAAATCATAAGTCGTTGTAGTCTGGATTTCTGTCTCGCTGAGTAGCTTTGTTTCCAGTGTAAATCCTGCTAGTTTGCGTGCCTCTTGGATGGTCTCATCCTTCTCTTCAGCTTCTTGAAGCGCTTTTTGCGTCTCCTCTAAGCCATTTTCAGAGATAAAGTTCTTGAGTTCATCCCCAACAGGTCGTTTTTGCTGGATGGTTAAGGTTAAAAACTGATTGCCTTTATAAGTAATCGTTTGAGTCTGTTGCGTCCCATTTTCCGACTTTGGCATCAGCAGTGTCTTAGTGATAACCGTATTCTTTTCAGCATTGTCCAAAACGGGAAGGTTTGATTGGATGGGGTCAGATGCTGTTGTAGAAGCAGCAGAGGTTTCCTTTTTTTGCCCACATCCTGCAAGCAAAAAGAGGAGAGCAAAACTAGCAATTAGTAACTTTTTCATAATCCCTCACATGATTTTGAAATAAAAGAGAAAACAAGGCCAGGAGTCACTCCCAGCCTTGATGTTTTATAGAGCTGCACGTAGACGTGCTTCTGCATTTTCTACATTACGGACAGAGCGTGGCAAGAAGGCACGGATATCATCTTCTTTATAGCCGACTTGCAGGCGCTTCT
This sequence comes from Streptococcus oralis, assembly GCF_015561235.1. GTDB lineage: Bacteria > Bacillota > Bacilli > Lactobacillales > Streptococcaceae > Streptococcus > Streptococcus oralis_BK. The sequence continues at coordinate 1,348,859 of NZ_JADMTC010000001.1, forward strand.
CATCAACGAGAATCGGACTCTTTAAGATCCGTGGTGTTTCCATGATTAAGTTGAGCACTTCATTGACACTCAAATCTTCAATGTCAACTCCAAGAGCTTTAGCGTAGCGGTTTTTCGATGAAACGATACTGGCAATTCCATTATCGGTTTTCGTGAGAATGTCTAATAACTCTTCTCTCGTAATTCCTTCTTTACCAAGATTTTGTTCTTTATAACTTAACTGGTGGGCATTGAGCCAAGTTTTCGCTTTTTTACAGCTAGTACAACTTGAGACTGTATAAATTTTGATCATGTACCTACCCCTTTCGCTACATGTTACTATCAGTTTAGTCTATTATACCATAAAAAACATCCGACTTGGGACCTATTTTTAAAAAAATTTAACTTTTTTAGCGATTTTCGTGCTTTTTTCTTGACAAATCACAAACTATAGCCATCCCTTGTACTTCTTAATGTAAAATTTCTTAATAACTGTGACACTAAACATATACAAGAAAATAATACAGATTAAGAACAAGAAGTAAGGCAGTCCCAATGGAGCTAAACGAAGGATATGTACTAGCGGTCCATAAGGTAGACTGGTTACAAAAAAGGCAGCAACTAAAGTCATCAAAATCACAAGCCAAGCTGGTCTGCTCTGTACAAAAGGAACTTTTGCTGTACGAAGCATGTGGATGACCATTGTTTGAGACCACATAGATTCGATGAACCATCCTGTTTGGAAAAAGATAATAAACTGAAGGGCTGATTCAGACCCATGAACATAATCATGTCCTGTCATCAATGGAACAATGATAAAGTAAAGGAAGATAAAAGTCAAAATATCAAAGATAGATGAGATAGGCCCCATCCAAACCATAAATCGGGTAATGGATTTTGCTTCCCATGTATGGGGTTGTTTTAGGAAGTCTTGATCCACATTATCAAACGGCAAGGCCACACAAGATAAATCGTAAACTAAGTTTAGGACAATTAGATGAACAGGAGACATTGGTAGAAATGGCAAGAAGATACTTGCAACTAGAAGAGAGAATATATTCCCAAAGTTTGAACTAACTGTCATCTTAATGTACTTGGTCATATTAGCATAGACTTTTCGTCCTTCAACCAGCCCTTTTTCAAGCACCATCAAATCCTTATCTAGCAAAATGACATCAGCAGTCTCTTTGGCAATATCTACTGCAGTATCAACGGAAATGCCAACATCTGCCACCTTCATAGATGGAGCATCGTTAATACCATCTCCCATATAACCAACACCATGACCATTTCTTTTTAGCTGTAGAATGATGCGAGCTTTTTGGTCAGGAGACAATTTAGCAAATACTGTTACACTTTCAACCACTTCTGCCAACTGCTCATCTGACATTTGGTCGATATCTACCCCTAAAAGGATGTGTTCAATGTCCAAACCAACTTTCTCACAGATGGCTTGCGTTACTTTTTCATTATCCCCAGTTAAAATTTTAGTTTTAACACCATGTTCAAGTAAAGCCTTGACTGCAGGTGCCGCTGAAGGTTTTGGTGGATCCAAGAAGGCAAGATAACCGGTCAGGATCATATCCTTTTCATCTTTGACTGTATAACTATAGCCTTCTTGTATATCCGTCTTATAGCCAATCCCTAAGACACGTAGCCCTTGTTTATTTAATTGTCCGACTTCTGCTAAGATTTCTGCACGAATGGCATCCGTCAAAGGAGTTATTTCGCCATGATACTCTACACGAGATGAAATCGTGAGCATTTCTTCTAAGGCTCCCTTGGTCACCATACTAACAGTCCCCTCATCATCTTTTACAATGACGCTCATCCGTCTACGTCCAAAGTCAAAGGGAAGTTCATCAATTTTTTGAAATGTTTGATCTAGATTTTGTAGAAGGCTGTGTTCTTTCGCTTCTTTTTCTGTCCGTTTGATAATAGCTCGGTCCATCAGATTCTTTAAACCTGTTTGGAAATAAGAATTTAGATAAGCTCTACGTAAGACAGTAAGGTCCAAATCTCCATGGATATCCAAAGGATATTCCAACACAATCTCGTCCTGAGTTAAAGTCCCTGTTTTATCTGTACATAAAATATCGATGGCACCTAAGTCCTGTATGGCATTGAGTTTTTTAATCACAACCTTTTCTTTAGCCATGATGATAGAACCTTTTGCTAGACTAGCTGTAATGATCATCGGCAACATTTCTGGTGTAAGACCCACACCAACACTAAGTGCAAAGACGCCTGCTTCCAACCAGTCACCGTCTGTCAAACCATTGGCGAAAAATACAATGGGAACCATGACCAGCATTAATCGAATGAGCAACCATGAAACGGTGTTCATTTCACGTTCAAAAGAAGTTGGTTCATCATAGGTATTCAGAGTCTGTTCGATAGCTCCCATCATAGTATGATCACCAACTGCCAAAACCATCGCTTTTGCACTACCAGATATGACATTTGTTCCCATAAAAGCGAGGGATTCAGATTCTAGCAAACTATCCAATGAGGGTTGTTGCACTTTTTCTAAAGCAATTTTTTCGACCGCATCACTTTCTCCAGTCAAACCTGACTGTTGGACAAAAAAGTCGCGTGATTCAAATAAGACGACATCTGCAGGAATCATGTCCCCTGCACTTAATTTCACAATATCTCCTACCACCAAATCATCAATCGGTAATTCTTGCACTTGACCTTCCCGAATAACCGTTGCAGTGTTGACAATCAATTTTGAAAGGTTGGTTGTTGCCTTATCACTTCGCAACTCTTGGACAAAACGGATACCTCCTGAAATCAAAATTAAGACAACGATAATGATAGATGTCGTTGGATCTTCTTGACCAGGTTTGGCAAGCCAGACGTTTGTAACGAGAGAAATGAAGGCAATCACAAGCAAAATTATTGTGAATGGATTGATGATAGACTCGTAAATCTTTTTAATGATTGAATCCTCTTGACCCTTAGTGATAGTATTTTCGCCATAAAGATCACGGTTTTCTTCAACTTGTTCTTGGGCCAGTCCATCTAGACTTGTATGATAAAAAGCGAGACTATCTTTTAATGATGTTTGAATAGCTGTTGCTAATCTTTCTTTTGTAGTTTTCATTGGTTTCTCCTATCTGTATGAATGATGTGTTTCATACACAGAGACCAATCACTTTATGAGGGCAGAACGACACAAATCAGCGATTGGCTGTGTATGTGCGGTTCTGGATGATCGTCAATTTGCATCGTCTGTCTCCTTTCCTTGTTCTAAAACAGTAGAAAATCCCACCATAAAATGGTAGGACTAAAAACTCATTATCTGTTTTCGTTCAAGCTTTAACTCCATAGGGCAATGTAATGAGCTTAGTCTTGACCTTCGCGACCAGGACTGTTGACCAACGAGTAGTGTCTCCACTGCTTTGCGGTAGTCATCCGTATCCCTATGGTAGCCTCACCTACCGTTTTCGCCTATCAGTATAAACCTTTCAATAGTAAAAGTCAATGATTTATCTCATTTTTCTTAGATAACAATTAATTCTTTCGGAGCAAGGGTCAATAATTCGCAACCTGTATCTGTAATCAAGATATCATCCTCGATACGCACCCCGTATTTTCCATCCAGATAGATGCCCGGCTCATCGGTCAAGACCATGCCAGCCTTGATTGGCTCTTCTGACTTGCCAAAGTAAGGAATTTCATGGATATCCAGACCAATCCCATGTCCAATCCCGTGGCTGAAGTAAGGACCGTAGCCTGCATCGTTGATAATTTGACGAGGAATCCTGTCAAAATCAATTCGACTGAGACCAGCCTTGGCTGCATCTATGAGGGCTTGATTGCTGCGCAGGACAACATCATAAATCTCCCGCTCTTCATCTGTCACCTGCCCCACATGAACTGTCCGCGTCATATCGCTGACATAGTGGTTGTAGTAGCAACCAAAGTCCATGGTCAGGGTTTCACCCTTTTGAATGACCTTGTCACTAGCCACGCCATGTGGCATAGCAGAGCGGTAGCCCGAAGCGATGATGAAGTCAAAAGAGGCACCTGAAGCACCTAGCTGGCGCATACGGGCATCTAAAAAGTTCATAACGGCTAGCTCAGTCGTCTCACCGGGCTTGATAAAATCAAGTACATCTAGGAAGGCTTGATCCGAAATCTGGCAGGCCCTGCGAATGGTGGCGATTTCTTGCTCATCCTTGATCATCCGCAGATTTTCGATAAAGCCTGTCATCGGCACCAACTCATGACCAGCAAACACACTTTCCAGCATCTTGAAGTAAGCATAGGAAATCTCGTCATCAAAGCCAATTTTTTCCAGCTTGTCGTCTGCAACGATTTTGGCAATTTCACCAACCGCATCTCGCGTTTCAACAATATCAAAGCCCTCAACCACTCCTTTAGCAATCAGGGTATAGCGCGCATCCGTCAGGAAAATTCGGCGCTTTTTACTGATGAAAACCGTCGCTTCTGTCCCGCTGAAACCAGTCAGATAGTAAATATTCTTCAGATTGGTTACTAAGACAGCATCGCATTCTGTCTGAGCCAATGCTGCTTCAAATTTTTCAACTCTTGATAACATGAGAAAACCTCCGTAAAATGATTTAATTTATTATAGCAAAAAAATACCGAAAATAATACAATCTATATAGCTAGGATTAGATAAAATTGACATTTGAAAGCGCTTAATGTATAATTTCTGTTAAACAAGAAAGAACGAGGTATCGATATGAATAAAACAGAATTGCTGTTACAAAGACTAGATGAGATTGGTCAGTCTCTAAAAGATTCGAACCAAGCACTAGCTTTGCTGGCACTTGGTTCTTGCGGAACAGAAAGAGAACGATTGGATCAGTACTCAGATTTAGACTTCTTTGTTATTGTAAAAGATGGCTACAAGCAGACCTATATCCAAGACCTAACCTGGTTAAGTAAGCTAGAACCAATTGCATTTCACTACCAAAATACAGTGGACGGACATAAAGTTCTATTTGAAGATGATGTTTTTTGTGAATTTGCTGTCTTTGAAGCTCACGAACTAGTAAACATTCCCTTCTCTGAAGGCAAGATTATCTGGAAGGAGGTCGGTTTTGATGAAACAATCTGTCAGCCACAAAGACTGCCATCAAAAGAAAACAGAGACCGTGAATGGCTGTTGGGAGAAATTTTATGTAATCTATATTTAGGGCTAAGTCGCTATCAGCGAGGCGAAAAATTAGCTGCTTATGATTTAATACAAAACAGATCCGTCAAGCTTTGGGCTGAACTAATCAGTTTGGAAACAACTTCTAAATCTAATTTTATAGATATCTTTAATACCAACAGACGATTTGAAGAAGGTTATCCAAAGGAAGCCAAGCAATTGCCTCACTTTTTGCAAGGTTACGAACGCATTTCTGAGTCTGCTCAAGCACTCCTAGAATATCTGGATAAACACTATTCTCTTAACCCATTTATAAAAGAAAAAATTCGTGATTTATTATAAAAAAGACTCTGCCTGAAAAGCAGAGCCTTTTAAATCTTATCTTAACTTTCCTTTCAAATACTGCCCTGTGTAGCTGGCTTCGTTGGCCGCTACTTCTTCTGGAGTTCCTGTTGCAATGATGGTTCCACCACCGACACCGCCCTCAGGTCCCAAGTCGATGATATGGTCTGCAGTCTTGATCACATCTAGATTGTGCTCGATGACGAGAACTGTATTGCCATCGTCTACAAAACGTGCTAAAACCTTGAGCAGACGGGCGATGTCCTCCGTATGAAGTCCTGTAGTCGGCTCATCCAGAATATAGAAGGACTTACCTGTCGAGCGTTTGTGGAGTTCACTAGCCAACTTCATACGCTGGGCTTCTCCCCCTGAAAGGGTTGTAGCTGGTTGTCCTAAGGTCACATAGCCCAGCCCTACATCCTTGATAGTCTGAAGTTTTCGTTGAATCTTGGGAATGTGTTGAAAAAATTCGACTGCGTCATTAACCGTCATGTCCAAAACCTGCGAGATATTTTTTTCCTTGTAGTGAACTTCTAAGGTTTCACTGTTGTAGCGTGTTCCATGACAGACTTCACAAGCCACGTAAACATCTGGCAAGAAGTGCATTTCAATCTTGATAATCCCGTCACCTGAGCAGGCTTCACAGCGGCCACCCTTGACGTTGAAACTGAAACGGCCCTTTTTGTAGCCTCGTATCTTAGCTTCATTTGTCTGGGCAAAGAGGTCACGTATATCGTCAAAAACTCCCGTATAGGTAGCAGGGTTAGATCTTGGAGTCCGTCCGATAGGGCTCTGGTCAATGTCAATCAAGCGGTCTACATGCTCAATCCCTGTGATAGTTTTAAACTTACCAGGCTTGTCTGAATTGCGATTGAGCTTCTGGGCAATGGCTTTTTTGAGGATGCTGTTGATTAAGGTCGACTTCCCTGAACCTGACACCCCTGTCACTGCGATGAATTTTCCTAATGGGAAGCGAGCGGTAATATTTTTCAAGTTGTTCTCACGCGCTCCTGTCACTTCGATAAAGCGACCATTTCCAGCACGGCGCTCTTCTGGTACTGGAATGGCACGTTTACCTGACAAGTACTGGCCTGTAATAGACTTACTGTTACGGGCCACCTGCTTGGGTGTTCCTGCAGCAACAATCTCTCCACCAAAAACACCGGCACCCGGACCAACGTCAATCAGGTAATCCGCCTCGCGCATGGTATCTTCATCGTGTTCCACCACGATGAGAGTATTGCCCAAGTCACGCATCTTTTTCAGACTAGCAATCAGGCGGTCATTATCCCTCTGGTGGAGACCGATGGACGGCTCATCCAGGATATATAGGACACCTGATAGGTTGGACCCAATCTGGGTTGCTAAGCGAATACGCTGGCTCTCCCCGCCTGAAAGGGTTCCTGCCGAACGAGATAGGGTCAGATAGTTGAGCCCAACGTTATTGAGGAAGGTCAAACGGTCCTTAATTTCCTTGAGAATGGGACGAGCAATGATGGCTTCGTTTTCAGCAAGAGTCAACTGGCTGACCAACTCCAAATGGTCTGCGATAGACAAGTCTGATATTTCACCGATATGCGGCCCTTGCTCACCTCCCACACGTACAGACAAGGCCTGGTCATTGAGACGATAACCGTGACAAGTCCCGCAAGTCAACTCATTCATGTAAAGACGCATCTGGGTGCGAGTGTAATCACTATTAGTCTCGTGGTAGCGACGCTTAATATTATTGACAACTCCCTCAAAAGGAATGTCGATATCGCGCACACCACCAAATTCATTTTCATAATGGAAATGGAATTCCCTGCCATCTGAGCCGTAAAGAATCAAGTTCTTATCTTCTTCTGACAAGTCTTCAAAAGGCTTATCCATATCTACTCCAAAGGCTGTCATGGCCTGCTCTAGCATGTTTGGATAGTAGTTAGATGAGATAGGATTCCAAGGTGCCAAGGCTCCCTCACGCAAAGTTTTGCTGGCGTCTGGCACTACCAAATCAGTATCCACTTCTAGCTTGATACCCAAACCGTCACACTCACTACAAGAGCCGAAAGGAGCATTGAAAGAGAAGAGACGAGGCTCTAACTCTGGAACAGTAAATCCACAAACTGGACAGGCATAATGCTCAGAGAAGAGCAACTCAGAATCGTCCATAGTGTCGATAATGACATAACCTTCTGCGATACGAAGGGCAGCCTCAATGGAATCAAAGAGACGGCTACGAATGCCCTCCTTAATGACAATACGGTCTACCACGACATCGATATTGTGTTGCTTGCTCTTCGACAACTCTGGCACTTCGGTCACATCATAAACTTCCCCATCCACACGGACGCGGACATAACCGTCTTTCTGAATCTTTTCAATGACGCTCTTGTGTTGCCCTTTTTTCTTACGAATGACAGGAGCTAAGATTTGCAGACGTTGGCGTTCTGGCAATTCCAAAACCTTATCCACAATTTGCTCCACAGAAGAAGCCTTGATAGCCCCATGCCCGTTGATACAGTATGGCGTCCCCACACGTGCGTAGAGGAGACGCAAATAATCATTGATTTCAGTCGTCGTTCCAACGGTCGAGCGCGGGTTTTTGCTAGTCGTTTTTTGGTCGATGGAAATAGCTGGGCTGAGGCCATCAATGGCATCTACATCTGGTTTTTCCATGTTGCCCAAAAATTGACGGGCATAAGCAGATAGACTCTCCACATAGCGACGTTGACCTTCAGCATAGAGGGTATCAAAGGCCAGACTGGATTTCCCTGAACCTGACAAGCCCGTTACGACGACCAGCTTGTCTCTTGGAATCTCCACATCGATATTTTTTAAGTTATGGGCACGCGCCCCATGAATCACAATTTTATCTTGCATCTTTGATCTTTCTAGTCCATTATTGCTTTCCATTATACCAAAAAATGTGAAATTCTATTACCCAAAAAGCTGTTTTTATAGTATAATAGTACGGTGCAAAAAATGAATTACTGAATAGTAGGAAAGGATAGAGGATATGAAACAAGTTTTTCTCTCAACAACAACTGAATTTAAAGAGATCGACACGCTCGAACCGGGTACTTGGATCAACCTCGTCAATCCTACACAAAATGAATCGTTGGAAATCGCTAACGCCTTCGACATTGACATTGCAGACCTTCGAGCACCGCTCGATGCGGAAGAAATGTCCCGTATTACCATCGAAGACGAGTATACTTTGATCATCGTGGACGTTCCCATCACAGAGGAAAGAAACAATCGTACCTACTACGTTACGATTCCGCTGGGGATTATCATCACCGAGGAAACCATTATCACCACCTGCTTGGAATCCCTCCCCGTTCTCGATGTCTTTATCAACCGTAGACTGCGCAACTTCTACACCTTTATGCGTTCACGCTTTATCTTCCAGATTCTCTACCGAAATGCAGAGCTCTACCTTACGGCCCTCCGTTCAATCGACCGTAAGAGTGAACAGATCGAAAGTCAACTTCACAAATCTACTCGAAACGAAGAACTGATCGAGCTCATGGAATTGGAAAAGACCATCGTCTATTTCAAGGCCTCACTTAAGACGAACGAGCGCGTGATTAAGAAATTGACCAGCGCAACCAGCAATATCAAGAAATACCTAGAAGACGAAGACCTACTCGAAGATACCCTGATTGAAACCCAACAGGCCATTGAGATGGCAGATATCTATGGAAACGTCCTTCACTCTATGACAGAGACCTTTGCCTCTATCATTTCCAACAACCAGAACAACATCATGAAGACTCTGGCTCTCGTGACCATCGTTATGTCTGTCCCAACCATGATCTTTTCAGCCTACGGGATGAACTTTAAGGATAATGAAATCCCTCTGAACGGCGAGCCTCACGCCTTCTGGTTAATCGTCTTTATCGCTTTTGCTATGAGTGTTTCACTCACTCTCTATCTCATCCATAAAAAATGGTTCTAAGAGGAATCCCTATGTCTCAGATTGATTTACAAAAACTAACCAAAAAAAACCAAGAGTTTATCCATATTGCTACCCAGCAATTTATCAAAGATGGCAAAACAGATGCTGAAATCAAGGCTGTTTTTGAGGAAGTTATTCCTAAAATCCTTGAGGAGCAAACCAAAGGAACGACAGCTCGTTCCCTCTACGGCGCTCCAACTCACTGGGCTCATAGCTTTACAGTTAAGGAACAGTACGAAAAAGAGCATCCAAAAGAAAATGATGATCCAAAACTCATGATTATGGACTCAGCCCTTTTTATCACCAGTCTCTTTGCACTGGTTAGCGCTCTGACCAACTTTTTCTCTACAGACCAGGCTATTGGCTATGGTTTGATTACCCTCTTGTTGGTTGGACTTGTCGGAGGGGTGGCCTTCTACTTGATGTACTACTTTGTCTACCAGTATTATGGACCAGACACAGATCGTAGCCAGCGCCCTCCTTTCTGGAAATCAATCCTCGTCATCCTCGCTGCTATGCTTCTCTGGTTGGCTGTCTTCTTCGCAACAAGCTTCCTACCAGCCAACCTCAATCCAATCCTTGCTCCACTGCCTTTGGCTATCCTGGGAGCAGCCCTTCTCGCCCTTCGCTTCTATCTCAAGAAACGTTTCAATATCCGAAGTGCAAGCGCGGGCCCATCACGTTATTAAGAAAAGTGAAAAGCTATGGCATATAGTCAATCCTTAGCTCAGCAGATTCGAAAAATCCTAGCACTCAAACTTCCTCCCCAAATTTTCGAAGAAGAGCTAGAAGAAAAGAAGCTGTTTGGTGGTCTTGCCTTTATGATTCGTGGGAAAATGGTCCTTACAGTCAGTTCCAGAAAGGACGAGCTGGTTATGGTGAGAATTGGCAAAGAAATAGAAAAGCAAGTTCTACCCCGAACAGGAGCTCATACTACATTGATGAGAGGGAGGCCTTATCATGGCTATATAGACCTAGATATCGAAGGTCAAAAAGAACTTCCTTACTGGATTGATTTAGCTCTCTCCTATAATCAAGAGTTGACCAAGTAACTCATATCTAGTGAGATTAGAGATTAGAAAAACGAAAAGCAACTGCACAGGCGGTTGCTTTTTCACTTGCTTTCTTGATATCCGACAGAACTTCTGAGTCTCATTCTTATAGTTTTCTCTCATCTTTTGTGATAAAATAGGCTCATACTCAATGAAAATCAAAGAGCAAACTAGGAAGCTAGCCGCAGGCTGTACTTGAGTACGGCAAGGCAAAGCTGACGTGGTTTGAATTTGATTTTCGAAGAGTATCAATCTATTTCTAGGAGGATGAGATATGACTTCTACTATTGGTATTGTTAGTTTGTCTAGTGGTGTTATCGGAGAGGATTTTGTCAAACACGAAGTCGATTTGGGTCTCCAGCGTCTCAAGGATCTGGGACTCAATCCTATCTTTTTGCCTCATTCGCAAAAAGGATTAGACTTTATCAAGGACCATCCTGAGGCGCGTGCAGAGGATTTGATGCAGGCCTTTTCGGACGATAGCATCGACATGATCCTCTGCGCCATCGGTGGAGATGATACCTATCGCTTGCTACCTTATCTTTTTGAAAATGACCAACTACAAAAAGTTATCAAACAAAAGATTTTTCTTGGTTTCTCGGATACTACTATGAACCACCTTATGTTGCATAAACTAGGAATCAAGACTTTTTATGGACAATCCTTTCTAGCAGACATTTGTGAATTGGACAAGGAGATGTTATCCTATAGCCTTCACTACTTTAAAGAACTGATCGAGACTGGGAGAATCTCAGAAATCCGCCCTAGCAACCTTTGGTATGAAGAACGAACTGACTTTAGTCCCAAGGCTCTGGGAACAGCTCGTATCAGTCATGTAAATACAGGCTTTGACTTGTTACAAGGAAATGCTCAGTTTGAGGGAGAAATCCTCGGTGGTTGTCTTGAGTCCCTCTATGATATCTTTGACAATTCTCGATACGCAGACAGCACGGAGCTCTGCCAAAAATACAAACTCTTCCCTGACTTATCCGACTGGGAAGGAAAGATCCTCTTGCTAGAAACAAGTGAAGAAAAGCCTGAACCGGAAGACTTCAAAAGAATGTTACAGGCTTTGAAAGAAACTGGGGTATTTGAGGTCATCAGTGGACTCTTGGTCGGGAAACCTATGGATGAAACCTTCTATGACGACTATAAGGAGGCACTAATGGACATCATTGATAGCAATATCCCGATTGTCTATAATCTAAACGTTGGGCACGCCACACCAAGAGCTATTGTGCCCTTTGGCGTCTATGCTTATGTGGATGCAAAAGAGCAAGTCATTCGCTTTGACTATAACGAAAAATAAACAATTTCTCCATTTTTGTGCTTTTGTATTGATTTTCGTTACAATTTGTGTCTGAATTTATTGCATTTCGCTAATTTCTATGATATCTTTTTAAAGGAGGTATATATGACAAAACAAAAAATTAATCGAATTGTCGGTTCAATCGGGGCCTTTATTGGAATTATTGTATTTATCGCCTACATCCCACAAATTTTTGCCAATTTACAAGGCAACAAAGCTCAACCATTCCAGCCTTTATCCGCAGCAGTATCTTGTTTAATTTGGGTTATTTATGGATGGACAAAAGAACCTAAGAAGGATTGGATACTAATCATTCCAAATTCAGCTGGTGTTATTTTAGGTGGAATCACTTTTTTGACTTCACTTTAACAAATCTAATAGTATGTATAAAAAGCTGAGAGGAATTTCTCAGCTTTTTTATATATTCTCAGATAATTAAACGCCTGCACTCACTAATTTCCGTTTTTCCACTCACAATCATTCTCATGGTCATCAACCAGACCTGCAGCCTGAAGAAAAGATAAAACGGCAATTGGGCCTGTGAACTTGAAACCTTGTTTTTTTAGATCTTTAGCTAATTTTTCAGACAAGGCTGTTTTAGCAGGTGCTAGGTGATAGTCAGGAACATCATTCACGATCGTTTTCCCCTCAACAAAAGACCAAAGATAGGCATCAAAAGAGCCATATTCTGTCTGTAATCGTAGAAAGGCTTGGGCGTTAGCGCGTGTAGCAAAAATCTTGGCTCTATTTCGGATGATGGCTGGATTATCCAGCAAGTTTTCCAATTCGGTGTCGGTCATCTCTGCGACCGCTTGAATTTGATAGCCATGAAAGGCTTCTCGGAAAGCTTGGCGTTTGTTGAGCACCGTTTCCCAAGACAGGCCTGCCTGATAGGTTTCCATACACAACAACTCAAACAATGCTTGGTCATCATGGAGGGGCTGCCCCCACTCCTGGTCGTGGTAGGCGATGTAGAGCGGATTGGTCATCTTAACCCACGAACAGCGTTTTGTCATATTATTCTCCTATTTCACCAACATTTTAAGGGCCGACTTGATATAGTTCTCTGCTGTATCCGTCGTCCCTTCAAAGAATTTCTTGATTTTCTTAAGCTCGGTCGCCTTGTAGCCCAGTGCCAACATGGCTTCCATGGCTTCTTCCAGTTCTTGGTTTTCAATGCTTGCTTGCACTGCCACCTTAGCAGGAAGGTCATCACTAGCCACAACTACCTTGCCTTCCAAGTCCAGCACCATCTGCTGGGCTGTTTTCTTGCCAATTTTAGGAAACTTGGTCAAGTAGGTGATGTTCTTGCTTTCGATGGCTTGAACCAAGCCAACATTGTCATCAGCAGCGATAATAGCAAGAGCTGACACAGGCCCAATCCCAGATACCGAAATCAGACTGAGAAAGAGCTTTTTCTCATCTTCTGAGCGAAATCCATAAAGTAGATGGGCGTCCTCACGCACAACCTGATGCACATAAATTTGAGATTCTTGATTGACCTGTCCCGAGTAAGCATAGGGATTGGCTACATGCAGGATATAACCGATACCGTTGGTTTCAAGAACAATGTATTTGGCAGTAATTTTGGTAATGATTCCTTTTAAATATTCGTACATAGTTTTCCTTTTCTCTTATTTCGTTTATCTAGTATATCATATTTTCTTTATCCGAGGAGTGAGAATCGACTATCACAAATACAGTATATCAAAAATAATTTATGCTTATCTATTGACATATTGAAAATTAAGTACTATAATCATTTGTAATTGAATAACTATCTTCAGGGCAGGGTGCAATTCCCTACCGGTGGTATAGCCCACGAGCCGAAAGGCATGATTTGGTGAAATTCCAAAGCCGACAGTATAGTCTGGATGAAAGAAGATAAAAGTATATTTGTGCTTTTTGCGTGCTCTGAAATGATTACTTGTCATTTCAGAGCATTTTTGTTAATCGCATAAGTTTTCTTTTGTATGCCTTGAATAGTCCCCTATTCAAGGTATTTTTTTTTGGAGGTAGTGAGATGAGCGACTCAAAATATATGAAATTAGCAATAAAATTGGCACAAAAAGGAGCTGGTTACGTCAATCCCAATCCTATGGTTGGCGCAGTTATTGTAAAAGATAATCACATTATCGGACAAGGTTATCATGAGTTTTTTGGTGGCCCACATGCTGAGAGAAATGCTCTAAAAAACTGTAGAGAATCCCCTGTCGGAGCGACGCTTTATGTAACACTTGAACCCTGTTGTCACTTCGGGAAAACACCTCCTTGTATAGACGCTATAATCGATAGTGGTATTACAAGAGTAGTCATTGGAAGCCTAGACTGTAACCCTATTGTATCTGGAAAAGGAGTAAAGATACTTGAGGAAAATAATCTTCAAGTTACTGTTGGAGTTTTAGAAAATGAGTGTCTTAACTTAATAAAAAGTTTTAGAAAGTATATTACCCAGCATGTACCCTATGTTTTTATGAAATATGCAATGACAATGGATGGAAAAATAGCCACTAAAACAAATCAATCCAAATGGATTACTGGAGAAGAGGCAAGAAAGCATGTACATCAGTTACGACACCATGTTAGTGCGATTATGGTGGGAGTCAATACTGTTATTCAAGACGATCCTTTGCTGACATGTAGATTGGAGGAAGGGAAAAATCCTATCCGTATCATATGCGATACACATTTACGAACTCCTCTTACCTCTAAAATCGTAAAAACAGCAAATGATATTAAAACTTACATTGCCACTTCCTCTGAAGACAAAAATAAAATGAAGCTATATCAAAATCATGGCTGTGAAATACTTTCCATAAAGAAAAAAGGCAATCATATAGACTTATCAAGTTTAATGCAACATCTAGGAAACATGCAGATTGATAGCCTACTTCTGGAAGGGGGCAGTCTAATGAATTGGAGTGCTTTAGAACAACAAATTGTTGATGAGCTGAAAATATATATTGCACCAAAAATTTTTGGAGGCAATGCCAAGTTTCCTGTCGGAGGTGAAGGTATTTCTTTGCCAAATGACGCTATTAGCTTGAAACCTTATGCTTTTTCTCAAATAGGAGATGACTATCTCATAGAAAGTGAAGTGATTTATCCATGTTCACAGGAATAATTGAAGAAATCGGAAAAGTTGAAAGAATACAGAAAGACTCTCGTAATTGCAAACTATCAATTAAAGCCTCAAAAGTATTAACGGATATCCATTTAGGCGATAGTATAGCAGTAAATGGTATCTGTCTTACAGTTACTCATTTCAATCATCAATCCTTTACAGTTGATGTAATG
The DNA here is from genome assembly GCF_015561235.1 of Streptococcus oralis. Lineage (GTDB taxonomy): Bacteria > Bacillota > Bacilli > Lactobacillales > Streptococcaceae > Streptococcus > Streptococcus oralis_BK. The sequence goes on from NZ_JADMTC010000001.1 coordinate 1,363,912, forward strand.
AATGAAACATGGAGCCGAACAGCTCTTACACTATTAAAACATGGAAGTGAGGTAAATCTAGAAAGAGCCTTATCTGTCAACAGTCGACTTGGAGGTCACGTCGTTACAGGACACATTGATGGTACAGGAAAAATCTCGTCAATAAAAAAAGATGATAATGCTGTATGGTATCAAATCAACACACAAAAAGAAATTTTAGATTTAATAGTTGAAAAAGGATCTATTACAATTGACGGCATTAGTCTGACTGTCGCTAAAGTCTCCAAACTAAACTTTTCAGTATCTGTTATCCCTCATACTTTGGAACAAACTATTCTTAAGAGTAAACAAGTCGGATGTACAGTAAATCTTGAAAATGATATATTAGGTAAATATGTGCAAAAACTAATGGATAACTCTCCGAAGTCAGAGATATCTAAGGAACTATTATACCAAAATGGATTTTAGCAGAAAGGATGATCAGTCAATGGAATATCGAAAAATACAAGAATCATTAGAAGCATTGCAGAAGGGACGACTTGTTCTTGTTATAGACGACAAGGATAGAGAAAACGAAGGAGACTTAATTTGTTCCGCACAAGCAGCTACAACAGAAAATGTTAATTTCATGGCTACTTATGCCAAAGGATTAATTTGTATGCCTATGAGCGAAAGTTTAGCTAATCAATTAATGCTTTCACCTATGGTTGAAAACAATACAGATAATCATAAGACTGCTTTTACAGTTTCAATTGATTATAAGGAAACGACCACAGGTATTTCTGCCGAGGAAAGAGGATTGACCGCACGTATGTGTGTCTCCGAAGATATAAGACCCTCTGATTTTCGCAGGCCAGGACACATGTTTCCTTTAATTGCGAAAAACGGTGGTGTTCTAGAAAGAAATGGACACACAGAAGCAACTGTTGATCTATTAAAATTAGCAGGACTAAAAGAGTGTGGCCTATGTTGTGAAATAATGAATCATGATGGCAAAATGATGAGAACAGATGATTTAATTCAGTTCTCTAAGAAACACAACATTCCACTAATTACCATCAAAGAATTACAAGAATATAGAAAAGTATATGATCAGCTGGTAGAACGAGTTTCAACTGTCAATATGCCTACTAGATACGGTAATTTTAAAGCAATTAGCTATATAGATAAACTAAATGGGGAACATCACCTTGCTCTTATTATGGGAAATATAGAGGATGGAACCAATGTATTATGTCGGGTCCACTCTGAATGTTTAACAGGAGATGTTTTAGGCTCTTTACGGTGCGATTGTGGACAGCAATTTGATAAAGCTATGAAAATGATTGCTGAGAATGGTTCGGGTGTCTTACTTTACTTGCGACAGGAGGGACGAGGAATTGGACTTATCAATAAATTAAAAGCCTATCATTTACAAGATCAAGGAATGGATACGCTTGATGCCAATCTTGCGTTAGGATTTGAAGGTGATTTAAGAGAATATCACATTGGAGCACAAATGATTAAAGACCTGGGACTACAGTCACTGCATTTACTGACAAATAATCCTGACAAGGTTGAACAGTTAGAAAAATATGGAATTACCATTTCCAGTAGAATACCAATCGAAATAGAAGCTAATCCTTACGACAGTTTTTATTTAAAGACAAAGAAAAATCGAATGGGGCACATTTTAAATATGGAGGAAAAATAAATGAAGACTTATGAAGGTAATTTAGTAGCGAACAATATTAAAATAGGCATTGTTGTAGCGAGATTTAATGAATTTATAACTTCAAAATTATTATCTGGAGCACTAGATAATCTCAAAAGAGAGAATGTAAACGAGAAAGATATCGAGGTAGCCTGGGTTCCAGGAGCTTTTGAAATACCACTGATTGCATCAAAAATGGCAAAAAGTAACAAATATGATGCAATTATCTGCTTGGGAGCTGTCATTAGAGGTAGTACAAGTCATTATGATTATGTATGTAGCGAGGTATCTAAGGGAATCGCCCAAATCAGTTTAAATAGCGAAATCCCAGTTATGTTTGGTGTGCTAACGACAGATACAATTGAACAAGCCATAGAGCGAGCTGGTACTAAAGCAGGAAATAAGGGTTCTGAGTGTGCACAAGGAGCTATTGAAATGGTCAACCTAATTCGTACGTTAGACGCTTAGAACAGACTCTACTTTTAAGTGAATAAAGAAACTTGGCAAAATCGCAATTTAATACCCTATAAAAATCATAGAGCAAACTAGGAAGCCAGTCGCAGATTGGTAAAACACAGCTTCGATGTTACAGACAAAACTGACAAAATTAGCTCAAAACACTATTTTGAGATTACTGATAAAACTGATGTGGTTTAAAGAGATTTTTGACGAGTATTCGGAAGAAAAAAGTAAATATTTCTATGATAAAACGCATAGAATCAAGGTTTTTGAATACCTGATTTTATGCGTTTTTCTGATTTTGAAAATTTTTCCCAGATTTTTTTGTATTTTTATACTCAATGAAAATCAAAGAGCAAACCAGGAAACTAGCCGCAGGTTGCTCAAAACACTGTTTTGAGGTTGCAGATAGAACTGACGAAGTCAGCTCAAAGCACTGCTTTGAGGTTGTAGATAAAACTGACGAAGTCAGTTATCTATATATATACGGAAAGGCGACGTTGACGTGGTTTGAAGAGATTTTCGAAGAGTATTAATATTTCCCCAACTCACGGAGACTGGTGTGATTTTCCTGAATGCGTCGAAACATTTTTTCCATATCTGACTTGGTGAAATGCACCAAAACAGGACGTCCGTGGGGGCAGTTATAGGGGTTGTCGCATTGAGAGAGCTGATAAAGGAGCTGTCTTGCTGAGTGGTCATCGAGACGATGGTTGGCCTTGATAGACCGCTTGCAGGACATCATGATGGCTAGCTCTGCTCGGTATTTCTTGATCGAAACTTCCTTGGTCAAGAGCAGCATGTCACACATTTCATAGATACCAGACTCGATTTCCTCCTCTGCCATCCAAATAGGATGTTCACGTAGGATAAATTGATTTTCTCCGTACTCTGCTAGAAAGACACCCACTTCCTCTAAGAGAGGCATTCTTTCCCTGAGACGAAGGGCATCATCTGCTGGGAATTCAAAGATGTAGGGCACTAGGAGTTGTTGCTGGCTCTGGTCAACATTACCTATGCTTTCACGGTATTCCTCATACTTGACCCGTTCCTGGGCTGCATGCTGGTCTATGATATAGAGTCCATCTCGCCCTTGGGCAAAAAGATAAGTGCCGTGCATTTGTCCGAAAAATTCCAACTCTGGGAAGCTGGATGCTTCTTCTCGCTCCAGCTTATCATAAGCCTTATCGAGACTAGCTAGATCTAACTCTGGATGGTCTAGTTGGTCATAACTGACAGGCTTCCTCTCTGCAAAATGCAGTTTTGCAGGCTTGGTCAACTGGTCCAAGGTTTCCTTGGCAAACAAAGTCAAGTCTTGTCCTGCATCAGTTAATTCTACCTGATAATCAGCCACCTCAGCTTGACTAGGTTTTGAGAGTTCTGTTTTTTCATAGTAGAGCGTATTTTCTTTGAGTGGGAGAATAGTTTGCTCTACCTTTTGACGATTACGCACGGTCGACTTGGCAAGATTTTCTAAAGCATCAGGAATCAAGGCTTGTTCCTTGAGACTATTTGAAATAGCTTCTGAAAGCAGCGCCATCAGTTCTCTTTCCTTAGAAATCCGCACTTCTTGTTTGGTTGGATGCACATTGACATCAGCTAGATAGGGATCAATATGGATGTGAATGACAGCCAGTGGAAAACGCCCTACCATGAGTTTGCTTCCGTAACCGTCAAGAATAGCGCGATTTAGTAGAAAGTTCTTGATATAACGGCCATTGATGAAGAGGCTGATATAGTTGCGATTAGCTCGAGTTAACTCAGGCAGAGACACAAAACCTGTAATTTCGAAATCTAAGTCAGAGTTCTCAATTTCAATCATCTTCTTGGCACTCGCCAAACCGTAAATCCCTGCGATGGCTTGGCGTAGTTGACCAGTCCCTGCTGTCCGTGTCATTTCCTTGCCATCACTAATCAAGCTAAAAGAAATCTCAGGATGGGCTAACCCTAGACGGTTGACAATATCAATGATATGGGATAACTCTGCCTGCTGACTCTTCATATACTTGAGACGAGCTGGTGTATTGAAAAAGAGGTCCTCCACACAAACTTTGGTTCCCACAGGACTAGTCGCTGGGATGACTTCCTCAACTTCACCCCCACGCGCAACGAGCTTGGTCCCATGACTCGCACCATCCACCGCCGTCAACAGAGTCAAGACACTGACAGAAGCGATCGAAGGCAGGGCTTCACCACGAAAACCAAGCGTCCGAATCCGAAAGAGGTCTGCCTGATTTTTTATCTTACTGGTCGCATGACGACGGAGAGCCAATTCCACCTCATCGTGGGCAATTCCATGGCCATTATCTGTGATTTGAATCTTCTTAAGACCAGCTTCCTCGATCTCAATGATAATCTGGCTAGAACCCGCGTCAATGGCATTTTCTACCAGCTCTTTGACTACACTGGCAGGACGTTCAATCACTTCTCCTGCCGCAATCTGGTTTGCCAGTACCTCTGGCAATTCAATAATATGAGACATCTTTCAGCCCCTTTCTGTATCTATTTTCCTAGAAATTGATTAGTGCTATTATACCATATTTCAGATGTTACCAGAAAAAGCAAATACCACATAGACTCCAAATCTCTCCACATAGACAAAAGCTCTTGCCATGGGTCGTAAAATAATGGTATACTCAATAAAAATCAAAGAGCAAACTAGAAAGCTAGGCGCAGACAGTACTTTAGTACGGCAAGACGACGCTGACGTGGTTAGAATTTGATTTTTGAAGAGTATTAATAAAGGTGTACAAGAAGTGAGATTAACCTTGTATAACTGAAAAGGAGGGAAATTTATGAAAGTAGAACTACAGATTAAGGAGACTTACGAGGAGGAAAAGCTGATTGTCCAAACTCCTCAGCCTACCGAAAAAGTCCAGAAAGTCATCGAGTTCGCAGAAAATCTTGACCAAAAAGAAACAATCAAAGGAAAGATTGATGATCAGGTCTATCTAGTTAAGATTGGTAAGATTCAGCGCTTCTATATAGAGAATCGAAAGGTTCTAGCAGAAACTGCATCTCAGACCTATACCATTGATTTGCGTCTCTATCAAGTTCTTGACATTCTGCCGACCACTTTTATCCAAATTTCCCAATCTGAAATCGTCAATATCGATTCCATCTCTCATCTCAAACTCACTCCCAACGGCCTGGTTGAAATTTTCTTAAAAAACGAAAGCTTCACTTACTCTTCACGCCGTTACCTAAAAACCATCAAGGAGAAATTAGAACTATGAAAAAACAAATCTTTCACGATGCAGCCGCTGGTGTACTTATCGGCCTCATCCTCTCTATCCTCTTTTCACTCATTTATGCACCAAATACCTATGCCCCACTAAGTCCCGAGTCTCTTATCGGCCAAGCGATGGCTCAACATCAGGTTCACGGTGCTCTAGTCTTGCTCTACTGTATGGTCATCTGGTCAGCTATCGGTGTTCTCTTTAGCTTTGGCAGCCGCTTATTCAGCCGTGACTGGAGCCTGCTCCGTGCCACACTTTCCCATTTCTTCCTCATGCTGATTGGCTTTGTTCCACTAGCAACTCTGGCTGGTTGGTTCCCCTTCCACTGGACCTTCTATCTCCAGCTCATTCCAGAGTTTGCGATTGTCTACCTCATCATCTGGGCTATTCTCTATAAAAGAGAAGCTAAAAAAGTAGACCACATCAATCAACTTTTGGCCCATAAAAAGTAATAGAGAAAAATCCCACTCACAAAAATGTGAGTGGGATTTTTTTATAACTTTTGTTTGAGCTCAACCAAGACATTCATAGCCTGCATCGGTGTCATATTGTAAACATCCAGTTTAGCTAATTCTGCTAGGATAGGATGCTCTGCAGGGGTATCAAAGAGTGACATCTGTTCAGTAACAGCACTTGTTTCTCTCATTGGAGCAGGACTTTCCGTCTCTTGATTCTCCAGTTGAGTCAATATCTTATCCGCTCTTGATAAAAGTTCTGCTGGTAAGCCAGCAATCTTAGCAACGTGGATACCGTAGGATTTGTCAGCTGGTCCTGGTTCGATCTTGTGAAGGAAGGTAACCTGCCCATCCTGCTCCAAGGTCGCCACATGGACATTGACCAAGTTTTTCAAGCTGGACTCCAGACTGGTCAACTCATGGTAGTGGGTCGCAAAGAGGGTTTTGGCTCCGATATGTTCATGAATGTATTCGATGATGGACTGGGCAAGAGCCATCCCATCATAGGTTGCAGTTCCGCGTCCCAATTCATCGAAGAGAATGAGAGAGTTCTTGGTCGCATGCGAAATGGCATTGTTGGCCTCCATCATCTCTACCATGAAGGTTGATTGACCTGAAACCAAGTCATCTGCTGCTCCGATACGGGTAAAGATAGCATCAAAGATCGGCAAATGGGCGCTCTCCGCCGGCACATACGAGCCCAGCTGGGCCATAACCGCAGTCATGGCTAACTGGCGCATGTAGGTTGACTTCCCACTCATGTTGGGCCCTGTAATTAGCTGAATACTCGTATCTTCTGCCATCTGGATACTATTTGGAATATAGGTCTGAGCTCCCATGACCTTTTCGACGATAGCATGGCGCCCTTTCTGGATATTGATTTGTGAATCATCCCCAAACTCTGGTCGAATCAAATGCTGAGTTTCAGCCACAACTGCTAGACTTTGCAAGACATCAACCGTTGCAATTCCTTGGGCTAGAGCCTGCAAACGCTGGATGTACTTGCTGACTTCCTCACGGATACGCATAAAGATTTCATATTCTAGGTTGGCTGACTTCTCACGCGCCTCCAGCATATCCCCCTCGATACGGGCTAACTCCTCTGTCCCAAAGCGTTCCGAGTTTTTCAGTGTTGCCTTGCGGAAAAAGTGGGATGGCACATTTCCCAGTTGCGAATTGGTCACATGGAAATAATAGCCATCTTTTTTATTGTAGTCAATCTTAAGCGTGCTGATGCCAGAGTTTTCTCTCTCCTTAGCCTCAATCTCAGCAATCCAGCTAGTCCCTTCTCTGAGCACACGACGGTACTTGTCTAAGGTCTCATCAAATCCCGTACGGATAATGCCACCTTCCGTAATCACGTGAGGAGCTTCAGGAGCAATGGCAGCACTAATCAAGCTCTCCAACTCAGGAATGGCATCTAACTGTGCGATGAGGTAGGCCAGAGCAGGCTGCTCCATTCCCTCTAAAATCGCTCGAATCCGTGGTACACTAGATAAGGTGGTCGCCAATTGCAAGAGATCCTTTGGATTGGTCTTACCAAAAGAAACCCGACTAGCCAAACGTTCGATGTCATAAACACCCTTGAGGCTATCCGTTAAATCGCTGCGCTCAAAGAAGTGGTCAAGAAAGACCTGCACCACGTCTTGACGTTGGATGATTCGCTCCTTATCAATCAAAGGACGATGGATCCAAGAACGCAAGAGCCGCATGCCCATAGCTGTTTTGGTTTCATCCAAAAGCCAGAAAAGACTCCCTTGCTTCTTGCCTGAACGGGCATTCTCAAGCAAATCCAAACTAGCCTTGGTCGCATAATCCATCTGCAAGAAATCTTTGATTTCATAGCGGATAACTGGTTTGAGGTGGTTCAATTCCCGCATCTGGGTTCGGTGAACATACTGGAGTAGCTTACTAGCTGCCGCTTGCTCCACAGCTGCCAGTCGTGAACCCAATAAATGGATGTCCTCAAAACCTTCTTTCTCATAGGAAATCACCAGATTCATCTGACGACTTAGAATTTGTTCTTCTTCCTCAGGCAAGTCATAACCCAGCACCACTTCACGAGCCTTGAGATTGCGAATTTCCCCACAAACCAACGTGAAATCTAGTAGACCTGTCACATAGAAATCACCCGTCACCAAATCCATATAAGCCAGACCAAACTGATTGCCATCACGATCTAAGGCAACCAAGAAATTATTCTGACTATCCGGCTTACTGCTATCGACAACTGTCCCAGGTGTGATGACCTGGACCACCTCTCGCTTGACAACACCGACCGCTTGTTTGGGATCTTCCATCTGTTCAGCTATAGCAACTTTATAGCCCTGCTCAATCAGAACATCGATATACTGTTGGGCAGAATGATAGGGGACGCCCGCCATGGGTATCGGATTTTCTGCATTTTTATTCCGACTTGTTAAGGAAATTTCTAAAATTTGCGCTGCATTAATTGCATCTTCATAGAACAACTCGTAAAAATCACCCATTCGAAAAAGCAAAAAAGCATCTGGGTATTGTTTCTTAATATCCACATACTGCTGCATGCCGGGTGATAGCTTTTCTGTTGCCATTTTCCGTCTCTCCTTGCTAAAAATAAGTCTTGAGAGCAACTCCCAAGACCTTATTTATCTTTCATCAAATCTAGCAAACGATCTTCCATCAGCTTGGCAACGTGCTGGTCTCGACAAATAACCAATAAGGTATTAGCACCAGCAACCGTTCCTAAAATCCATTCATCCTTGTTTGCATCTACAATGTTTGCTAAGACTGCAGCTTCTCCAAGTTTGGTATGAAGTACCAAGGTGAACTCAGCTCTTGCAACTCCTTCTAAATGATGAGACAAAAACTCAACTAAATCAATCTTATCTGTCTCATTTGCTAGTACATAATACACCATATCATTTTTCTTAACCTTGGTCAAGCCGATTTCACGCAAATCACGTGACAAAGTCGTTTGTGTCACATAAACATTACGAGCTTCTAAACGATCTTGAATCTCTTTTTGTGTCCCAAGTTTTTCTTCGGTGATCATCTTTTTAATCAATTGATGCCGTTCTCTTTTTCTCATATTATCCTCTTAAGTGAATATTTATAACAAATTTTACATTTATTTTATAACTAAATTATACCAAAAAAAATAGAGAATTCAAAAAAATTCTCTTCTTTCTCAAAAAATGTAGTAAATTGTGATAAAATAGTAGAAAAGTCCAAAAAGGAGCCCTTATGAATACAAAAGAATTGATTGCTAGCGAGTTGGCTAGCGTCATTGATAGCCTGGATCAAGAGGCTATTTTAAATTTACTGGAAACACCTAAAAACTCAGAAATGGGAGACATCGCCTTCCCTGCCTTTTCTCTAGCAAAGGTCGAGCGTAAAGCTCCGCAAATGATTGCAGCAGATATTGCTGAAAAAATCAATAGTCAAGCCTTTGAAAAGGTTGTCGCAACAGGACCTTACGTCAACTTTTTCCTTGATAAAAGTGCTATTTCGGCTCAGGTATTACAGGATGTCATCACTGAAAAAGAACACTATGCCGACCAAACCATTGGCAAGCAAGAAAATGTCGTTATCGACATGTCTAGTCCCAATATCGCAAAACCATTCTCTATTGGGCACTTGCGTTCAACAGTTATCGGAGATAGCTTGTCACATATTTTCCAAAAAATCGGTTATCAAACGGTCAAGGTCAACCACCTAGGAGACTGGGGCAAACAGTTTGGAATGTTGATCGTTGCCTACAAGAAATGGGGAAATGAGGAAGCCGTTAAAGCGCATCCAATCGATGAACTTCTTAAACTCTACGTTCGCATCAATGCTGAAGCTGAAAAAGACCCTAGCTTAGATGAAGAAGCACGCGAATGGTTCCGTAAACTGGAAAATGGAGATGAGGAAGCCCTCGCTCTCTGGCAATGGTTCCGTGATGAAAGTTTAGTGGAATTCAACCGCCTTTACAATGAATTGAAGGTTGATTTTGACAGCTACAACGGGGAAGCCTTTTACAACGATAAGATGGATGCTGTTGTAGACATTCTCGCTGAAAAAGGACTTCTTGTTGAGTCAGAAGGGGCTCAAGTTGTCAATCTTGAGAAATATGGAATTGAACATCCAGCCCTTATCAAAAAATCTGATGGTGCAACTCTCTATATCACACGTGACTTGGCTGCAGCCCTTTACCGTAAAAACGAATACCAATTTGCAAAATCCATTTATGTTGTTGGTCAAGAGCAATCTGCCCACTTCAAACAACTCAAGGCAGTACTACAAGAGATGGGCTACGATTGGAGCCAAGACATTGTCCATGTTCCGTTTGGATTGGTAACAAAAGAAGGGAAAAAACTCTCTACTCGTAAAGGAAATGTCATCTTGCTAGAGCCTACTATTGCAGAGGCTGTTAGTCGTGCCAAGGCACAAATCGAAGCGAAAAATCCTGAGTTAGAAAATAAAGACCAGGTTGCCCACGCTGTTGGAGTTGGGGCTATCAAGTTCTATGATCTTAAGACCGACCGTACAAATGGATATGACTTCGACCTTGAAACTATGGTATCCTTTGAAGGGGAAACTGGACCTTACGTTCAATACGCCTACGCTCGTATCCAATCTATCTTACGCAAAGCCGATTTCAAACCAGATACAGCTGGCAACTACAGCCTGAATGATGTTGAAAGCTGGGAAATTATTAAACTACTTCAAGACTTCCCACGTATTATCAATCGTGCAGCAGATAACTTTGAACCTTCTATCATTGCGAAATTTGCGATTAGTTTGGCTCAAGCCTTTAACAAATATTATGCACATACACGTATCCTAGATGAAAGTCATGAGCGTGACAGTCGTCTGGCTCTCAGCTACGCAACCGCAGTGGTCCTCAAAGAAGCTCTTCGTTTGCTCGGAGTAGAAGCACCAGAGAAGATGTGATTCAGTACTAACAATTGGAACTAAAGTTCCTAATTGTTAGACGCTAGCCGCTTATATGCAGACTAGCTAACTGCTTCACTAGTCATGACCCCTAAATATAATCGATTTAGAGTCCATGACGTCGTAACTACGGTGATTTGGATAGGCGCTTTACTAATTCGATCTATTCACTACTATTTCTTTATCATACATGGAGATTTCCTATGAGCCAATATGCTTATATCCTCGTTATAATTAGCTTGGTTTTCCTTTTTCTGCTCAATAAGTACGAGAAGGAAAGACTTCAAAAGCTCTACCAAGAGCAACTCTTGAAGGATGAAATATTTAAGGCTGATATCAAAGAGAAAATTCACACGACTGAAAATATCAATGATGTCATTGCACATATCAATAAAACTTACCATCTGGGAATGTTGCTCTCAAAAGACGTCACAGATCAATTGAAATAACCGAAATCCGAGAAGCTTTCTTCCCGGATTTTTATTGGCCCTAGTCAACATCACCCCCTTGAAACAGCCACAGTTGTTTTCATATGATTGTTGTAATTTTTTCAGAACTTTCCAACTTTTTTCAAAATATTCTTGCATTTCTTTTAAGTTTTTTGTAAAATAGAAGCTACCTATTCAGATTATTCTGAAAATTCAAAAACGGGAGCATCTATTATGTCACAAGTTACTTTATCAAGCCAGTCAACCTGGACAAGCAAACTAAAGGCAATGGGGCCAGGTATCCTAATGGCTTCTGCCGCCGTTGGAGGTTCGCACATCGTATCCTCCACTCAAGCTGGTGGTTCTTATGGTTGGTCACTACTCCTCTTAGTTATCTTGGCCAATGTTTTTAAATATCCATTTTTCCGTTTTGGTGCCGAATATACTGCCGACACTGGCAAAACCTTGGTCGAAGGCTACGCTGAAAAAGGCAAGTTCTATCTCTGGATTTTCTTTATCCTCAATGTTTTCTCTGCTATGGTCAATACAGCCGGGGTCGCTATCCTGTGCTCAGCCATCATTGCTAGTGCTTTTCCAATGATTGGTCTTAGCATCACTCAATGGTCCCTTATCCTTGTTGCAGTCATTTGGGCCATGCTACTCTTTGGTGGCTACAAACTGTTGGATGGTATGGCAAAATGGATCATGTCTGCTTTGACCATTGCAACTGTTCTTGCAGTTATCATTGCGGCAATTAAGCATCCAGAATACAGCTCTGATTTTGTCGAGAAGACACCTTGGCAAATGGCAGCCCTGCCTTTTATCGTTTCCCTCCTAGGATGGATGCCTGCCCCTATTGAAATTTCAGCCATCAACTCACTCTGGTCTGCTGAAAAGAAAAAGACTGTCAACTTTAATACAGAGGACGCCCTTTTCGACTTTAACGTTGGTTACATTGGAACTGCTATCCTGGCTGTATTCTTTGTAGCACTCGGAGCACTCATTCAGTATCCTACAGGACAAGCAGTTGAAGCCGCTTCAGCCAAATACATCTCTCAATTCGTGGGTATGTATGCCTCTGTTCTTGGAGAATGGTCCCGTTATTTGATCACCTTCATCGCCTTTCTCTGTATCTTTGGAACAGTCATTACTGTTATCGATGGCTATTCCCGCGTTAATCAGGTTTCCCTACGACTCTTGTTAAGTCAAAAAGAGGATGATAGCAAATCTTTGAACATCTGGATGACCATTACCGCTATCATCGGTATCGTCATCATCAAGTTCTTTGCTGGTCAAGTTTCAACCATGCTCCGCTTCGCCATGATTGGTTCTTTCCTGACAACACCATTCTTCGCTCTTTTGAACTATGTTTTAGTGACACGTGAGAATAAAAATCTTCCTTCTTGGTTGAAACTCCTCGCTATTGTAGGATTGATTTTCCTCTTTGGATTTGCCATCTTCTTTATCTATGCACTTGCCATCGGAAAAGCAGGTTAGTTCACAAAGCAGCACCCTCGTCTGGGTGCTTTTTCTGCATCCAAAAAGCAGTTGAAAATCTCAACTGCCCCTCAGTACTACTTTATTTTTCTATTTCTTGTCAATAAATATGAAAAAGAGAAACTTCAGAGACTGCTTCAAGACCAACTATTAAAAGGCCAAGCTTTTCGTACAACTATTGAAGAGAAGATTCAAACGATAGAAAACATCAATGATGTCATCGACTACATCAATAAAAGCTACCGTTTAGGAATTCCAATTGCAAAAGAAATCGTTGACGAAATTCACAAATAATAAAAGGACTCGAGAAGAATCTTCATCTCGAGTCCTTTTCTATTTTTTCCTGATAACTAAGATTCCCACCAGTATAACTATTCCTAGTGATGCCATGGTTCCGTATTCTGACAAACTTTCATCAAGAAAGTTCGCGGATAACTGCATCAGAGTAATCGCTAAAAGTAGCAAGGCACTGCATAGCAGAATATCCTTGAAGCTTGGTTTGCGTTTTATATACTTTAAAAATGATCTCTGTAGTTTACTCATTTCGATTGTTCCCTTTTGAAGTAAATCCTTTATCCATAGAACAAAACTCTAGCTTAACTCTAGCTTAGAAAATCTTCCTCTTACGAAACCTCAAGCTCGTAGAGCTCTGCAATGATCCCAGCAACCTTCTTGATATCTCCCAGCATACCACGCATTTCAAAATCAGCCAAAACTGGGAAACCAAAGCGCTGACTGTACTGCTTGGCAGTCAAACAGTATTGGTTATTAAAATTGCGATTACCAGATCCCACTACGCCAAAACACTTACTAGCATTGTCTCCATAGGCGATAAAGTCACCCACTGGAGTCGTAAGAATCTCAACATCGCCGTTATCGACACCATTTCCACCTTCCAGATAGGTCGGCAAGAAAGCGACATAGGGATGTTCCATTTCAAAGAATTCTTGGCCTTCCTTGACCAAATCCTTGATATGGATTTTTTGGACCTCAATTCCCTCATACTGAGACAAGAGATAGTCCTTGAGTCGGGTTACAAAACTCTCTGTATTCCCACTCAGACTGATATACACTAGGGATATTTTTTTCATGTTGACCTCGATTTTTTGTTTACGATTTAAAAAAGAACTACCAAGATTGTAACTTGATAGTTCTTTTTTGTCAATACTTAGGCAACTTCTTCTGCTTCGACTTCTTCGGTCAAATCCTTTTGCTGGCGCCACATCTTGTAAAAGACTAAGGCTAAAAAGAGAACATTGATAATGATGAACAAAATATCCGTCCCTTTTGCTAATGCTCCCATTCCTAGGACGAGGGTAGAATCTTTGATTAATTGAACCGCATCTTGAACGTTCATATAGCTATAAACCAAACCAACAATCGCTAGTAGAACATAGCCAATATAAGCATAGTTTGCGAATTGCACATTTTTACGTAGGAGAAATACAAAAGCTACTACAACTAAAATTGCAGATAAAACAATCAACAACATATTAAAAATAGAGTGCGATGACGCTGTTACTTGGTAAGTATAGTTGACTGTGTCTTCTAATTGCTGAGCAGTAAGCATCCCGCTATTCGCCAGGCTAGCACGAAGCACATCTTTACTTGGCAATGGACTCAAGATTCCAAATAATGACATAGATGAAATGAGGGCTGATAGGACTAACAAGACCCAAAGATAAATAGGATTCTTTTTCATGTTTTCCTCCATAAGATATTTTGAACATTATAGCATTTTTTGTACAGGAATACAACTTTTACAAGCTGGTTTCAACTTGTTTCCGATAAGCTTTCGGTGATTTTCCGCACAATTTACGGAAAACCTTGTAGAAATATCCAACATTACTATAGCCAACTGCATAGCAAATATCTTCGATGCTATCACTGGTCGAAAGTAAGAGTTGCTGCGCCGCCTTAATTCGCTGTTTATTGAGCAATTCCGCAAAGGTTGAATTGGTTTCTCTCTTGATTAGCTGACCGAGATAGACAGGATTGATAAAGAGATCCTTGCTGATATCCTTGAGCGAGAGCTCTTTCTGATAATCACGCCCAATCACCTCCAGAACGCTCACCACATTTTCATTCATGCGGTACTGGCCAAAGAACTTGGTCAAGGTTTCTTTGATATAGGCAACCAATTCTTCAAAGGAGTTAATGGCATGGATGGCTTTGACAATCTCGGTCATATCATCTGCTTTTAGGTGTTCAAACAAATGAAAGACGTCCATGACAAACTGAGTGAAAAGTTGCTTCGTGATGGCCACTCGCGGAGTATTCTCCAAAACAACCTTCTCTAGTAGGGTTAATTCTTCGATGATTTGATTGATATTCCCTTGGATAATCACCCGATAAATCGGCTCGTAATAGGCAAATAAACTCTCGGATTTTTCTAAATTAACTGAACCGTAGAAGAGGGCTTTTTCAGCATTAATCTTCCAATTCTCAAAGGACTGCTGGAAGGGTGCTTCAAATGGCGTCACGACGATGCCATCTAGTGGCTGATCAGAGATGAAAATCTGCCAGTCTTGCCCCAAAACATAGTAAGGAATGGTAAAAGACCCCTGCTTTTCCTTTGAAAGTCCTATCCACCAGCTGTCTTTACCTGACAGGTAGTTCGTAAATCCTGTCTCATCCAATTCTTGACTAAGGGTCTGACTTTGCTCCACCTTTTCCTGAAGCTGTTGCGCAATTTTTTCTAATAAATTGCCCAACTCTACCTTGTCTACTGGCTTGACCAGATAATCCACGACACTAAGGTTCATGGCTTTTTTGACGTAGTCAAACTCCTGATAACCAGACAGCAAGATATAATAGGTATCTGGAAGTAGCTCTTTCATTTCCCTAATCATCTCAAGTCCGGTCTTATCTGGCATGTTGACATCGGAAATGACCACATCTACTGGATTTTTCTTAACATAGTCCAAAGCATCATCTGCGTGATTAGCTGTTGCGACGACTTGCATATCCCATTTTTCAAAGGGGATTAATCGCTTGAGCCCCTCTGTCACCATGTACTCATCGTCTACTAATAAAACTTTATACATTTCTACCCTTTCTATTCATCCTGGATAGTGATATGGTAACGAACACCTTCTTGCTCAGCTGACTCTACACTGATTTGGTAGCGATCCCCAAAGTAGAGAACAAAGCGTTCGTGTACATTTACTATTCCAATTGATTGCCGCTCCCCACTATAGCTTGCTTCGTGTTCAAAACTTCTCTGAGTTAATTTTTCTTGCAAGCTAGCTAGTTTCTCAGCGGGCATTCCTCGACCATTATCTACTACTAGGATTTCAACGAATCCTTGGCCCTTCAAGGCTTTGATACTGATGACATTATCTGTTCTGCGATGATCAACACCATGGGCAAAGTAGTTTTCTACTAATGGTTGGAGTGTAAATTTTGGAATTCTCATTTCTTCCAATTCTGGTGCAATCTTGAAACCATAAGCAATGGATTTAGGATAACGCACCATACAGAGATAGCTATATTTTCGGCAGAATTCCAACTCTTGCTTCAACGTGGTTTCCCGCTCGTCGGAGATATTGTTGCGTAACAAGCTACTAAATTCATAGATAATATCTGCCAGTTCATCCTGACTTTGCATGACGGCATACATCCGTAAAAACTCCAGAGTATTGTACATAAAGTGAGGATTAATTTGAGCCTGCAGAGCTCGCATATTGGCATCTTTTTGACTGAGCTCTAGCTGATAGATATCGTGGATATTTTTTTCCAGGCGATCCAACATATCATTGGTTGTTTCTGCAATGAGAAGCAACTCTTGGTCTTTTTCAGAGGTATCGATTCGAAGGCCTTCTTCTCCTTGAGCAATCACCTCTATCGAATCTACTAGGTCTACGACTTGTTTTTGGTAATTTGAGAAAGTCTGTCTAAGGGTCACGTACAAAATGATGATAAAGAGGATACTTAGCCCAATAATGATAGCTGAACTCGTCAAAGTTCCAGTAAGAACAAAATTTTTAGGAACAGCAGCTCGAACCTGATAACCGTGAGAGGTGACACCTACAAACCAGTTTTCTCGCTCGGCTGATACCTTCTCCCCAATATGGAACATCTCGGTCTCAAAAGGAGAAGTTACTGTTACAGCCATCGGGATATGGCCCCTTGTATTGTCAATAGCGCCATGGAGAACATCTGGCGATAAGGAGATATAGATCACTCCTAAATCCTTGTCAGACACAGGATCAGAAACGGGAATGGCAAAACTGTTGGCTGTCGGCTTAAAATCCTCCGCAGGGACTTTCTCCCCGCTGCGTTTTTCTCTAGTCGAAACATACACTTCCTTATAGTCCTGAAGGACAATAGCCACTCCAGTCACAAAATCATTCCGAACATAGATATTATCAATATTTTCATACAAGGATACAGAAATATAAGGCGAAGTTTTACGCTCTAATTGCCAGTAGAAATAGTCTGGGGTGCTAAGACTGAAATACTTGTAAATCCCTTCGATGCGGGCCTGATTTTCAACCAAAGACTGAGCAAGTTGGGTTGACTCTCTGTGATAATATTCCACTTCACTCACTGTCCGAGTGGTCACACGTTCTGCAACCCGTTGGGCTTCTTTCTCACGTGAATCCCAGTCAGCATACGATAGCATAATCGCAAAACTGGCAATGACCACGATCATAACCAAACTATAAATCCGTAAAAGAGAGTGAAGCCAAAACTGCTTCATTCTATTTTGTCGCCAATTTTTCATGGATACTTTCATAAATAGGTTCCAACATATCACTGATAAAGAAATGCCACATTCCAATTCCTACAAAAAAGAGCAAGGCAGGCATATAATAACCAACTCCTACAAGGAGAGCTGACCCGAGTAAAACCTTGGCAATCGCAGGTAGGCTCATGAAAATCCCGATAAGGGACAGTTTCAAGGTATTTTGGTAGGATAAATCAAAGTACACCTGAAGTTTCAAGGAAACAGTGTAGGCTAGAAAGACAAGAGCCACTACAAGGACATTGAGAAAGGTCGCCAAGAGGTGGAAAATCGTCTGGTGGGGCAATTGAACTAGAAGATACAGACCATAAACTAGGACAAGATCCACAAACACAAAACTATAGAAAGCTAGATTACTCTTGACAAAATTGCTCTTATACAATTCCCAAGCTTCCTTCAAATGGTATGCTCGATAGGTATACCCATGCTCCGCATACAAACTCATAAGAGTTGCACTAGCTGGTGCCAAACCAAAGACCACTCCTCCTGCTAGTGTTAATAGCCAGAAATAAGCTGTCGCAATCATTCCCAAAAA
The DNA here is from genome assembly GCF_015561235.1 of Streptococcus oralis. Lineage (GTDB taxonomy): Bacteria > Bacillota > Bacilli > Lactobacillales > Streptococcaceae > Streptococcus > Streptococcus oralis_BK. Next base: position 1,381,864 of record NZ_JADMTC010000001.1, read on the forward strand.
GATACGATTAAAGACGAATTCTAGAAATTTTCCCATGTTACTCTCCTTAAACTAACAATGTAACCATTATATCATATTTCAAGCGTTTTCAAAAATATAGAGTTTCCATTTACAATCCTCAAAAAGCGTGATACAATTGGTTTTGTTAATTCGCATCAAGGAGTTTCTCATGAAGAAAAATATCTTAACCACCCTCTTAGCCGCCGTCCTCTACTTTCTCTGTGTGGGGATTGGAGTCTTCCTAGGACACCTGGTCGACCAGACAGGCAATATGTTCTACGCGCCTGCCTTTTCTGCCCTTGTCGGTGGCAGTGTCTACATGCTTCTTTTGACGAAGGTCCCTCGTTTTGGCGCTATTACAACTCTAGGACTTTTTATGGCACTTTTCTTCCTAGCTAGCAAGCATGGCGCTGGTGCCTTTCTCCCAGGACTCGCCTGTGGTCTTGCAGCAGATGCCATCGCTCGTCTCGGCAACTACAGAGATCGAATCAAAAACACCCTATCCTTCCTCGTTTTTGCTTTTAGCACAAGTGGTCCTATCTTCCTCATGTGGATCCGTCCCAAAGCTTACGTGGCCACCTTACTCGCGCGTGGAAAATCCCAAGAATACATTGACCGTATCATGGTCGCTCCAGAGTTGGACAAAATCCTTCTCTTTGTTTCAAGCATCCTCCTAGGTGCCTTGATGGGGGCTGTGGTTGGGCAATTTCTAAGTCAAAAAATAGCTGATAAACTATAAGGTAAAAGCCCTGAAGACTAGCTATGCCTAGTTCCAGGGCCTTTTTGTATACAATCTTAGAATTCACTATAGATAAATTCTTGAATATTCGAAAAATCGGTCACAAAACAGTAAATCACGATGCTCAAGATAACCGTATAAAAAAATAGTGTCCACAAGATTAAACGATGTGTGTTAGTTAGCTTGGTTTGCAAATTTGTAAAGTTCTTTTTCAACTTCCATCCATCCTTTCACTCCAACGTGCATCACGTCAAATAAAAAGTAATCATCATACTCTCTGTTTCCATAGTTTAATACGGTTGCACCATGGCTTTTTGCGACATCTTCTATTTTTTTATAAGTTTTTTCTCGCATCTCTCTTGAGACACCAGTATAGTCATTCCATTTCCCGTTTACTGGGAAAATAATAACCTCAACTTCAATTCCCAATTCCTTAGCAACTGTCAAGAAAAGTTCCATATCTGAATATTCAGGTGACTCTAGGTAGCTCAAATCTTTATTGGAATCTTTTAGCGATGCATAGCGATCTTTTAAGTAAGTATTGTAGTAGTTATTATCAACAGCATAGTCATTATTGTCTGTTTTCTTTTTGACCTCTTCCACAAACTGATCCATCATCTTTTCCCAATCATAGTCTGGGGTTTTGTCTCCTAGCGAAGGATAATCTGATTTGGCATGTTTTTGATAAAAAGTCTGTTTGAGCTTAAAGGAATACATCGCGTTTTCAAACTCTAATAGTTTTTTATCAACAATGGTTCCTTTTCCATCTATGAAATAACTTTTGTATTTTTTGTAGATGTCATTTTGTTGCTTGTTCCCCTTGGTAATCTCGATAATGCGATTGATTAGTTTTTCTTTCGTTTCTTTACTAATCTTGTCATTATCTAGCATGTGGAAAATATGTTCCTGAGAAGCCTTGTTCAAAAAGGCATCTTGATGGGTCCCATCTTTTTCAAACCACTGAACCGACTCGACTATAGCTACTTTTCGCTTACTCATAGATCCTTCAATAGAGCCCAAGGTCGTAGCCTGAATGATGTTTTGAGAATAACTAGTCCCAATCTGCATGATATTAAAATCGTTGTAGTTAAAAATTTTATTTGGATGATAGTCTTCATTTATCGTCGCAACCAACTCTGAAGAACCCATTAGAACCAGTGTATTGGGGGTGATATTGCTTGTTATAATATCTCTACTTTTATACTTTTCATACGAGGTGCTATAACGAATACTGTTATCCTTGACTTTATAATAATCATCAATCTTCTTGACATACGTCACATTTAAAAGGGCAAGCGTCGCAATTACGAGCACAAGCGATAGTAAAAATGCTTTTAATTTAATCATCTCGTTTTATCCTATCCCTTCGGTCTGGCAGACTTCTTTTCAATCTCTTATCTCTTTAAAATCGTAAGTAAGATTTTATAGGGTTCACCTGAAAAGATAAAGAAACCAATCATAACCAAATTCATGGTTACAAACCAACTTAGTAGCTTATACCAGTTTTTATTTTTATTTTTCTTATAAAAATTGCTTTTCTTTTGATACACTTCAAATCCAGCCATCAAGACACCATGGTAAAAACCATAAAGAATGTAGCTAACACTAAGACCATGCCAAAAACCCATGACCAACATATTGACCATATAGGCATAGGTTGCATTGTGTAGCCTGTTTTTAAACCATTTTTTCCTGATAACCTGCATCAATACTCTTGAAAATACAAAATCTCTCAACCAGGTCGACAAGGTAATATGCCATCTAGTCCAGAAATCCTTGATATCAACACTCAAGAAAGGTTTGTTAAAGTTCATCGGTGTCTGAATACCTAGAATATTACTACTTCCAACGGCCATTAGACTATAGCCTGCAAAGTCGAAGAATAGATACAGGGTGTAAAGGTACATATATTTAATTGAGTAAACGACTGTGCCAGTATTGCTTAGAGCGAGTAATATCTGGTACACATAGGTTGACAAAACAACCTTGTAAAGAAGGCCTAGAACGATACGATACACACCGTCCCCTGCTAATTCTAGATACTCTTTTCGAGGCATGACATCGTTTATCTCTTTTAAAAATCTCCTACTCCGATCAATCGGACCAGCACTAACTGTTGGAAAAAAGAGCAAAAACTGTAAATAATCTTTTACACTGATTTTTTCTTTAATCAAGCCATCCGATATTTCTAGCATAATCTGAATGGTCTTAAAGGACATGTAAGAAATTCCAATAAAGGCCAACAAATGCAGAGAAGTCAAGGCAAAGACTTTATTGATCACCAAAGGAAGAATGGAAAGAAAAACCAGTGGTTTCAGTCGCTTTGCTTCTATCCTCTGTGCTAGAAAAACTAGAGAATATTGGTAAATGACAAAGGCGAGTAAATAGACAATCATTGCTCTACTCTTGCCATAAATAGCTCCTGCAAATAAGAGGGAGAGCGCCAAAATATAGTAGTCCTTACGTTTCTCAAAAAAGTTTACCACAAAACCAATCAATAAAACTGCAAACAAGAGAAGGAAAAACTCATTCCCCTCAAAATAATTCATACCAGACAAACTCCTTTACATTATCATCCCTCCTACAGCAAACTTTCCGATTTGCTAATTGAGAGGCCTTTCTTTATTATAGCATATTTCTAAAAAGAAACTTTACTCTTCTTGCATTTCGGTAAGAAAACAAAAAGGAGTCTCGTTGGGCTCCTTCCATTTATTTATGACTTAATTTCTTGGTCAAGAAATCTCCCAAGAACTGGATTGCAAAGATAATCAAGATGATAATGATAGTCGCCAAGATGGTCACATCGTGATTGTAGCGGTTAAACCCATAGGCAATGGCCACGTTACCGATACCACCAGCACCAACCGCACCGGCCATGGCTGTTTCCCCAACAAGGGAAATCAAGGTCACCGTCGTCACACGAATCAAATCTGGAAGACCTTCTGATAGGTAAACACCCACGATATCCCAGAAGGTCGCTCCGCTCGCTTGAGCCGCCTCAATGACACCGCCATCCAGCTCAGCCAAAACAACCTGCACCTGACGGGCAAAGAAGGCAAAGACTGCAAAAGAAAGGGGGACAAGGGCTGCATTTGGCCCGATACTAGTCTTCACAATCAAGTGAGAAAGTGGCGACATGATTGCCAAGAGGATGATGAAGGGAACCGCACGAAAAATAGAGGTAATCTTGTCTAAAATCCAAAAGATAACCTTATTTTCCAAGACACCGCCTGGTGCTGTCAAGACGAGGAAAAGACCTGCCACCAGCCCCAAGAACCCTCCGATGATGAAGGAAAGAACTGTCATATAAAGAGTTAGGTAGATAGCCGTTCCCCAGCCTGCTTGACCAGCCCAGCCCATTTTATAGACATTTGGTAAGTAAGTTTGAATCAAGTCTGTCATCTTACTGTTCTCCCTTCAATACTTTTAACTGGACACCCGCTTGACGGATGGCATCTTGAGCACCTGCTAGCGCTGCTTTTTCACCTGACAAGACCACAACCAATTCTCCAACAGGAGTGCCATCGAGAATTTCGATATTTCCATAAAGGATATTAGCCGTTACTTGGTAACGCTTGTACAATTCATTCAAAAGTGGCTCGTCTGTCGAAGCCCCTGCATACTTGAGCTGCACTAAGATACTGTTCTCAGATAAGTGCTCTACGATTTCTTGCTTCTCAATCTTAACCATTGCTTCATCAATACCTGTCGCTGTTGAGATAAAGTCCTGAGTCAAAGGTTGTTTGGGGTCTGAGAAGATTTCAAGAACACTGCCTTCTTCAATCAAACGGCCATCCTGCATGACTGCCACACGATTGGCGATGTCTTTGACAATCTGCATTTCGTGTGTAATCAGGACAACGGTCAAGCCTAATTTTTGGTTCAAATCTTGCAACAAGGCTAGGATTTGCTTGGTTGTCTTAGGGTCAAGAGCAGACGTTGACTCATCTGAAATCAAGATTTTTGGATCATTGGCCAAAGCACGTGCAATGGCCACACGCTGTTTTTGCCCACCAGATAGTTGAGAAGGGTAGTTTTCAGCACGGTCTGCCAAGCCAACCAAGTCCAACAACTTAGCAACTTTTGCTTTCTTTTCTTCCTTGCTGAGTCCAGAGTGTTTAAGGGCAAAGGCTACATTTTCCTCTGCTGTTTTTTGACTCATGAGGTTGAAATGCTGGAAAATCATCCCGATATCTTGACGTTTGCGACGCAACTGCTCTGCCGTCAAGGTCACCTTACCATCAAAAATCACATCGTCGTCAATGGTAATTTTCCCTGCGGATGGTTTTTGCAGGAGGTTAATCACCCGGACTAGAGTGGATTTTCCTGCTCCAGAATATCCAACGATTCCGTAGATATCCCCTTCTTGGATGTGAATGGTCACATCCTTGACTGCTGTGATGGTTCTCTTCTTTTGGTGAAAAGTCACATCGATCTGATCTAACTTGATAATATCTCTACTCATAGCTTCTAATCAGCTCCTCTACTAATTCAATATGGGTGTAGTAATCGGCGATCCGCACGTTTTCATCTCCACCGTGGTCTCGGCTATTGGCATTCCCTAAACCGAAGGCTACCATAGGTACCTCTAGGGCGTCAAAGACCGTATGCATAGGTCCTGTCCCTGCTGTAGTCGGCAAGACTGAAACGCCCTGTGGATAGAATTTCTTGGCCAACTCGATCACATTGAGAATGGCAGGTGCGCTCATATCGCTTCGATAGCTCATCTCTCCCAAGGTATAGTATAATTCTACCTTATCAAAGCCATTTTTGTCTAGCTGTTTCCGAATTTTTTCCAGAACATCATGCGGTTCTAGGCCAGGAACCAAACGAACCTCTAGCTTAGCACTGGCTTCTGCTGGCAAAATCGTTTTAACCCCTTGCCCTTGATAACCAGACTGGATTCCTTCGATATTGAGAGCTGGTTCAAAAAAGAATCGTTTTAGAAAAGCAACGCGCTCCTCTTGTAAGAGAGGCAATTCCAAGCCGTAAATGCGACTGATTTCCTCTGGACTGCCTTGTGCATAGGTATCCACCAAAGCTAGTTCCCGTTCATTCGGCTCTTGAACATCCTCGTACAAGCCCTCCACCAAGATACGACCATCTGCTGCACGCAGACTACTTAAGGCCTGGATAAGATACCACGGCGCTGACTCCACGACACCACCATAACTCGAGTGGATATCCACATCCGCACTTTTCACCTTGGCATCAAAGGTCACGATTCCCTTGTTTCCACCAGAAATTTCTAACTGCTCCAAGGCATTTTTAGTTCCTTGCTCCCAAACCAGCAAATCTGCTCCACGGAGTTTGTCAGCGTGTTTCTCTAAATACTTATCTAAATCCATAGAAGCAGACTCCTCTGCCCCTTCCATGATAAAACTGATATTGACTGGCAGGTCATCATGGTGCTGCATATACTTTCTCAGAGCACTCAAACGAGCCGTGATATGGCCCTTGTCGTCGTCAACCCCACGTCCATACATAAAGCCATTTCGCACAGAAAGGGTAAAAGGATCCTCTGTCCACACCTGGTCACCATCCGCCGGCACAGTGTCATAGTGGTTATAGAAAATCAAGGTCTTGGCATCCGGACGCGAACTCTTGAAATGTGCCATGACAAAAGGCGCCGTGTAGCTCTCATCAATCTCGACTTCAGCTCCCACACGCTGGAAAATCTCACCCAGATAGTTTGCGACTTCCTTGAGCCCGACCCGCTGGGCAAAGACTGATTTCTTGGAAATTAAGGTGCGCAAGACTTCAAAATAATGCTGGGCTACATGATCCTTTTCAAATTTTTCAATCTGTTCTTGTTCGCTAGAAAAAACCATATTCTCTCTACCTTTCTATGAACCTATAGTCTTTTTTACAATCCATGCTCTATACAAAAGCAAGAGGTGGAATTTTCTCTCCCACCTCCCTGTTTCTTATTACCAAACTGGTTGATCCAAACCGTCTGATGTTTCTTCGATAACTTTTTTCACTTCATCAGTGTGGTAAGCTGCGATAATTTTCTTGATGGCATCAGCTTTAGGTGATGATTCCCAATCTTTTTTCGCAACGATGATGTTGTACCATTGTTTTGAATTTTCATCAGCTTGTTCTTTGAAGAGTGCTTTCTTGTAGTCCAATTTTGCTTCTGTAACGAAGGTATTGTTTACAACGGCAGCATCAACTGATGACAATGAACGAGCTGTTTGGCTAGCGTCCAATTCAGTAATTTTCAAGTTCTTTGGATTTTCTTTGATGTTAGCAACTGTTGCAAGTGCAGTTCCAGAAACATCCAATTTGATCAAGCCAGCTGATTGAAGCAAGTAAAGCGCACGGCTTTCGTTTGTTGCATCGTTTGGTACGGCAATTTCACCATTATCTGGGATTTCTTCCACTTTGGTGTACTTGTTTTCTTCTCCATTTTTACCTGAGTAAAGGCGGATTGGTGAGATGTACGTATCTGCAATCGCTACAAGATCTTTCCCGTTTTCTTTGTTCCAGTTGTTCAAGAAGTTGTAGTGTTGGAAAGCATTCAAGTCTACTTCGCCATCAGCAGTTGCTTTGTTTGGTTGAGAGTAGTCTGTGAACTCTGTGAATTCCAATTTAATACCATCTTTCTTCACCAATTCTTGAACTTTATCCCAACGTGCTTCTTCAGAACCGCTACGGTTAACTGTTGCAATTTTAACAACTGTTTCACTGTCTGCTTTCTTTTCTGAATTTCCGCAAGCTGCAAGAGCCAAACCTGCGACTGTAGCAAGCGCTGCTACACCGAGCCATTTTTTAATTTTCATGATTCCATCTCCTTTAAAAATAATACCGTAATAGTATCTCATACTTTATTTGATTTCGCAAATTGTTAATAGATAGGAAGACCTATAGTTTGAAACTATATACCTAAAAATTGAGAAATCATCCGCCTTTCTCAGACTGGATGATTTCATACGACTATTTAATATCAGCTTCTGCTGGTAGGTAAGTGTCCCCGAAGAACTGTTTAGACAATTTTTCAAGTGTTCCATCTTTGTAGAGTTCTTGGATGCGTTTGTCCACAAATGATTTCAACTCATCTTGACCTTTAGCAAGTAGTGGGTAAACATAAGGTTGTTGGTCGCTTGGAAGTTCGATGACTTTCAAATTGTCCAAACCTTGGTTTTTGATAACTGTCTCAACACCAATCTTATCAAAAATCTTGTAGTCAAATTGTCCATCACTCAAACGAGACATGATTTGTTGGAAATCTGCCTTGGTGTAGTTAAGAACCGTTGGATTGTCTGCATGTTCTGTGTTATATGCTTCCAATTGTTTAGCTGAGGTTGTTCCTTGAACGACTTCAGTAGATTTTCCACCGATATCATCGAGCGATTTGATGCTATCGTCGTCTTTCTTCACAACGAGAACGTTAGGGTTTTTAGCAGTTGGAGCTGCGTAAAGGTATTTTTCTGCACGTTCTTTGGTATAGCTAAGGTTGTTAACAGCCATTTGATAACGGTCACTATCAAGTCCTGGGAAAATCCCTGACCACTCTGTCTTTTCAAACTTGACAGTATACTTGTCTGAGTCTTTAAAGATCGCGCGAACCACTTCAATCTCGTAACCAGTCAATTCACCATTTTCTTCATAGATAAATGGCTTTGGTGAACCGTTAGTTGCTACGACGATTTCTTTTTTACCTGATGTTGCTTCACCTGATGCTGCATCTTTCTTATCTCCACCTGAGCACGCTGCTAGTAGACCTGTGGCAACAAGCCCTAGGGCAGCAAGAGATGAATATTTAACGATTTTTTTCATGTCATTTCCTCCAAAATAGAATACTGTATTATCTTAACAAAAAAAAGAAATTTACGCCATTATATGATATCTATATCGGTGATAAGTTTTTTCTATGACTGATTTAAAAAACCAAACGCAAGACTGCAACCAAGACCACTCCAAAAAGAACCGTACCCACTAGATTGCGGTAGCGAAAGGCTACCCAAGCCGTTGGAAAGACTGCTAAAAAGTCCAGCCATTTGATCTGAGGAAGGCTGCCAACCTTGCCAGTCACTACGCTTGAAAGGATCAAGGCAAAGATAATGGAAACAGGCAAGAACTTCAAAAAACGCTCAACGATAGCTGGCAACCCCTTGTACTTAACCAAGATGAAGGGAATCATGCGGGGAATCCAAGTCACTAGGCCTGAAAAGATAACGGCTAACAAAAGATATTTACTGACCATCTAAGACCACCCCCATGGTACAACCTAGCAAGGTCGCAAAAAGAACAGCTAGCGACTGAGACACCACTGTCAAGAGCAAAAAGAAGGACACCGCAACAACGGCTAGGATCAGCAGCAGATTCCGTACAGGAACCCGTCTTTGCATAATCTGAAATTGCGAGGTAAAAATCCCGATAAACATCCCAACAAGGGCAAAGTCTAATCCAAAGACCTCAGGATTTGGAAGAAGCCCACCTAAAGCTGTCCCCGCAACTGTCCCAATAAACCAGGCTATATAACTATTGAGATTGTTCCCGTGCATCCACATAGGATTGACCTTGTCTGTATGGGCTAATTCTCCCATCAAAACCCCATAGGTCTCATCTGTCAGGAGACTGGACATGCCGATATTTTGCCAGAGACTAGTATGACGGAAATAGGTCGATGCATGTAAGCTCAGCAAAAAGAGTCGCAAGTTGATCAAAAAGACCGTCATAGCAATGGCTGCGACAGGCGCTTGTACCGCAATCAGTGCCAACATGGCAAACTGGGCGCTCCCAGCATAAACAAAGAGGCTCATCAAGCCCATCTCAACAGGTGTCACATAGGGCGCGCCAATAATCCCACAGGCCAGTCCGATACTGACATAACCAAGGGCCGTTGGCATGGCTGCCTGTGCACCTTCCCAGAATCCTTTTTCTTTCATCTTCTCCTCATATTCTCTCCAATTGAGTCTGTTCGTCATCACAGCCACAGCACGGACTATTATAACATATTCATAAAAGAGAAAAAAGTTTAGAGTTTGAAACTAGTAGCTCGCAAACATTGTAAAAAAATTTTCCTGCTTATGGATACATGAGAAATTGATCCACTCGAATCATATACTTATTGGCTTCAGTTTTTTCAGCATATTCATCTTCTGTCGGATAGACATCGACCCAGAGTTCCCACTGTTGTCCTTTCAATTTGATCTTGTAACGATAACCGTCATCGTATAGTCCTACCGGATCAGTGGTCATAGACTGGTAATCTGGAAGAGCTTCAAGTTCTTTTTTTATAGTCTGGGATAGATTGTTGAGCACTGCTTGTTGCTCCCCTTTTGAAGCTACAGGAATATGAGCTGTCGCTTCTTCCAAACGATGCGATTTTGAAAATGTGAATCTTACTCGACCTGTATAGCCCTTCAAAGAAATATTTTCGTAATCATAGAAAAGGCGGCCTGTTTTATAGAAATAAGGGTCTTCTGCACGCCAAGTATCGCGATAGGCCATTTCCTCTTCTTCCACCACTTGGCTAGCCTCTCCAAATACTTCTTCAAAGGATTTAACAGGCATACCGAAAGAAAGGGATTCAAACAAGACCAGTTGCGTCTTTTTAAAATTCTGGCAAGCTGGTAAAAGCATGAGTAAAGCTCCAAGAGCAAGTAAACTACTGATTATTTTTGTAATTTTCATATATATACTATACAAAAAAACTCTAGGATTGACAAACTTTGATAGAGTCGGATTCCGTGATTGGATTCTAAAATTGCTTTTCATTTAAAGTAACAATGGACTGAGCAGGGACTATTATTAGATATTGGAGATAAGAAAAAGACTGGGAAGCCAGCCTTATCGTATGAACAAAAGTTAAATCAAAGTTCCCTACTAAATGCTCTCACGAATATTCAAGAGCATGACAAATGCGGTTAGGAGTAATAGCAATAGAATAAAGCTGACCGCTAGGGTCCCAAAACTTGTAGCAATCGTTACGAAAACGATTGTGAATAGACTCGGTAAAACAACCGTAATAGCACCAATAGAGGATTGAACCGCTCCCATTGACTCCTCAGGTATTTGTTTAAAGACGAGTTCTTGCAATCTAGGAGAGAGTAAACCTGCGATGAAGGCATCCAAGGAGCTGAAAAGCAAAATCAAACCAAAATGAACTGTGGCAAATCCTACTAGAAGGAGTAACTGGATGACGACCGAGGCATATAGAGCTGTTTTGATAGAAATCGTATTTTTCAGATAGCCACTTACAAGACTTCCAACAATAAGTGCTAACAATTCTAGTGTTGATAACAAAGCGAGTGATTGACCGGTTTGTAAATTCAAAAACGGTTGGATTCTTAAAAAAAGAGTCGAAATAGGAACAGTGACATTGATCACCGCTTGGCTGATAGAGACAATAAATAAAATGAAGATTACTCTATCCATATTCCAGATCAATTTCGATGATTGGAACAAATGCTGGCAAAACGATTTTATAGAAAGACCTTCTTGATAGCTGATTGTTTTTTCAACTTTCAAAAGATCATTTTTTATGAAGAGAATACCTACAAATGCTATCAGAAACGTCAGAGCGTTTAGCAAGGAAATGAACTGAATGGAAAGAATTCCTAGTAAAACCCCTCCTAGAATATTACTGATTGTCCGAACTAAACTAACTGTTGATTGTTTAAAGCCAATAGCTTCTGTCAGATGTTCTTTCCCAATGATTCTTATAAAAATAGGAGTTAGCATGGCTCCTGAAAAGTAACTCAATGTATCCGACAAGAGATTCATTAAACAAATAAAGAATACGAGCCATAAGGAAAAGGACTGCCCTGAAAGCGAAAGTGCCACTATAGAATAAAGTACAAATTTGACAAAACTAATAACCGTATACTTGAGAACACGCTGGTGTTGAAAGTCAGCCAAAACTCCCATAAAGATTTGCAGAACTTGAGGAACAGTCTCTGAAATCGTAATGAGTAAAATCGCCAAGGGGGCAAACGAAGCGTCTGCCACATAATTCAAAAAAGCAAGATAAAAAATCGTATCCCCAACCGTTGAAATCCACTGGTTGATGGTTAATTGCCTAAAATCTCTATTTTGAATAAATACTTTCATCGCAACTCCTTTTTGAGTTCAAATGGGAAGTTCTCCCCAAGGATAGACCGATATTGCTGAGCACCTAAAATTACAGCAACGGTAAAATTTGACCAATGCCATTGTAGACTATGTGCAGTCCAATAGGCCAATAAATGGACTTTGTCACTCTAAATAAGACTGCAAATATGAAACCGCCACCCATATATACGAAAAAGTCTGTCAAGACCCAACCGTGGTTACTAATGTGCAAGATTCCAAATAAAGCAGCCGAACCGAGCACATCCAGTCCCCATTTCTTTCCTTTTTCCAGAGCGGTCATCACCAACCCACGATAAATTATCTCTTCAAAAATAGGACCTGCAATCACAGGATAGAAAAAATACATCAAAAATGCTGTAGCTCCTGTAAAAGTAGGAGCAGCATGTTGATAAGAAATTTCATTTCGAGTAGGTGGTAAAAGAAAAAAGGTGACGAAATTCCAAACAACAAAAGCAAGCAGAGCTAGGAAGGAATAGAAAAGATAGGATCTTTTAAACTTTCTACTGTTGTTTTGTTGCCATTTACCTGACCAAACCATAACAATAATAGCAAGCAGAACCACAAGAAAATTCAACAGCATATCCGACAAATAATAGGAAAAGTCGGATAGACCAGCAGCAAGATCGGTATGTAAAAGCAAACGAATGAAGAACTGGTCAGCAATGACAAGTAGAACAGCTATAAAAAAGTAGTAGCGTGAGATTATCTTTTTCATTTTATTTTCTCCTATACTATGAAATAAGGATAGTATAACACGGAAATCACCACATTTTAGTAAATCGCATATTTGACATTTTTTCTCATAGAAATCTCTCATTTGCGATAGTGGATTAATCGATAAGTTCTTTATATTGCTGTAAGCGTAGTTTAAAAAGGGCTGTTAATTGGGGATTTTCTAATACTTGCAGAGATTGGATAAAGTGTTCAATCTCACTTTGATTACTTCCCTTAGTTTGGAGGAAAACACTCATTTTCTTTAAAAACTGCCACAATAATTTCTCAAAAACATCGTACGGACGCAACATGCTCTCCAGCTCAGCTTCAAAGATTGGTATATAGGAAAAAAGTTTGCGTTCCATTAGCTCTGAGATGATATTTAACAGCCCTTGTTTCATATACAATCGATTGTGTACCAACTCTTTAAATTCCTTTGATTTTTCAAGCAAAGAGGTTGATAAAAAGATTAGGTCTTGATTGCTCAAGAAGGGCATGGTATTGCAAAAGAGATAGAGTTCAAACCAGGTCCATGACTCGATAGCATAGAGATAGGTGGTCAAAAACTCGCTATCTTCCTCTACCAGCGGATAGTTTTTATCCAAGGAATGGATGGCATCTTTGATTACAATAGCATTCAAACGACGATAGGTCTGCGCCATCTGTTCTTGCTCGACTTCCTCCAACAGTTGCTCTAAGCCAGCAATATCTTGATGGGCAAAGCGATCCACAACCCTTCTACCGATTCGCATATGTGGGGATTCTTGATAGTTATTAAGCTTGTGTCCAAACTCATCGAAGGTCACATTTATCCCTTGGATAGCTAGTATCAGTTTATCTGCAGACAGCATAGACTGTCCCAGTTCAAACTTGGATAACTGGGATGCTGTCAGGCCCTCACAAGCCACATCTGACTGCTTGAGTTTTCTCGCCAAACGTAATTCCTTGTAAAATTCTCCCAACTCCATTCTCTCAATCATCTGACCACCTCCTAATTTTTACATATTATATCATCATTCTTACAGATTTGTCAAAATATTCTGACATTTCTTGTAGTTAAAAAGCCAGCTCAAGCTGACTCTTTATTCTATGGTATCAAAAGCGAGACTTGGTTTGGCATTGAGATCCAGGCCTGCGAAGTTTTCTTTGTTCCACTCGCTAACACTAGCATAGGCAATCATACCCGCATTGTCTCCGCAGAGGCGTAGAGGTGGAATGATAACCTTGACATCTGTGATTTCGGCTGCCAAGCGTTCTCTAAGCCCTTTATTGGCCGCCACACCACCTGCGACAACAAGGGTTTTAACAGGGTATTTATCTAGGGCTTTCTTGGTTTTTGCCATGAGAATATCCATGACAGCTGCTTGGAAGGAAGCACACAAGTCCTCTGTAGACAGGCTTTCTCCCTTTTGCTCAGCATTGTGGTGAAGATTGATAAAGGCAGACTTCAAGCCTGAGAATGAAAACTCCAGATTGTCTTCCTTGATCATAGCCCGTGGGAAATCGTATATATCCTGACCTTGATGGGCCAACTCATCAATCTCGCGACCAGCTGGATAGGTCAAGCCCATGACACGTCCGACCTTGTCATAAGCCTCCCCAACCGCATCGTCTCGTGTTTCCCCAACAATCTTGTAATCGCCAGCCTCAGAAACATAGACCAACTCCGTGTGCCCACCACTGACCAAGAGTGCCAACAAAGGAAACTCCAAAGGCTCCACACTCTGAGCCGCCATGAGGTGGCCAGCCATGTGATTAACAGGGATAAGCGGAAGGCCGTGAGCCCAAGCAAAGGCCTTGGCAGCTGACAAACCAACTAGTAGAGCTCCAACTAATCCTGGCCCATAGGTAACGGCAACGGCTGTAACATCTTCTTCTCTAATCTCTGCTTCTGCCAGCGCCTCCTCGATACAGGCTGTAATGACCTCCACATGGTGACGACTAGCTACTTCTGGCACTACGCCCCCAAAACGTTTGTGGCTCTCGATTTGACTAGCAATGACATTGGACAAGAGCTGGTCGTCATTTTTTAAGACAGCAACACTGGTCTCATCACAGGATGTTTCAAATGCTAAAATATATCTATCCTTCATCTACTTCTCTCTTCATGATAATGGCGTCCTCGACTGGGTCATGGTAATAGGCCTTTCTCTCAGCGATGACTGCCATCTTTTCTTTCTTGTAAAATGCTTGCGCTCGGTGATTAGATTTTCTGACTTCTAGGAAAATCTCTTTATCTGTCGGCAGTGTCGCAAACAAGGCTGACGCAATTCCCTGACCCTGATAGTCTTTCTTGACAGCGATTTGTAGGACTTCTGCTTCAAAGAGATTCTCCTGAACAGCTAGAAATCCAATCACTTCTACCCCATCATAAGCCAGAACATACCAAGTCTGATCTTGGAACAGGTCTGCTTGGATTTGTTCCAGCGTCCACGGGCTGACTAGGTAAACAGCTGCCATAACAGCATAGATAGCTTGAGCCAAGTCAGGTCGCTGTTGGATTCGTTTGATCTCTATCATAGGCGTTTAATGTAGGACTCGCCAGACTCGGTATGATTCTTGAGCCAGTTTTCTTCGGCTTCGACACGCTTGAGGTAATTTGGCACAAAGTCATGCAAGGAATTTGCTTCCTTATCCCAAGCCCACAAAGCTAGATTAGCTGCATTTGGCAAGGTTTCTTGGTAGCTAGCTTGTGGCAGATGCTCTTGGATTTGTTCCACAAAGGCTCCAACTTCTCCAACAAAGGTTACCTGTTCAGCATTCTTGACCTGCTCTAGCACTTCCGCAAAAGACAGGTGCGCTTCTGGAAAGACTGACTGGGCATTTTCGTAAAATCCTGCATAAACATTATTGCGGCGGGCATCCATGACAGGAATGACCAAACCTTCCACCTGTTTTGGGATTAAAGCCAGCAGACTAGACACACCGACCAGCTCAATCTTGAGGGTATGGGCTAGAGTCTTGGCAGTTGCTACCGCAATTCGCAAACCCGTGTAGCTACCTGGTCCCTCTGCCACCACGATACGGTCCAAGTCCTTGGGTGTCCAATCCAAACTTGACATCAAAAAATCGATGGCAGGCATGAGGGTAATACTGTGATTTTTCTTGATATTAATCGTCATCTCGGCAAGAACCTGCTTGTCCTCTAAAATGGCTAGAGAAAGAGCCTTGCTGGACGTATCAAAAACTAATACTTTCATAACACATTCCTATCTTTTTGTCTGCTTACTATTATACTACAAAAGCTGACGCATGGGAATTTTCTTTGTTTCCAAACAAAAAAGACCTGCCACTTAGACAAAGAGGAAGGCAAAAAATAAAAAAAGTTCTAGCTTTTTCCTATTTTTTTCGAATATATAAGTGAACAAGGAAATTGAAAGGATCTTCGTAAGAAATCTGGATAAGTCATGCTAGATAAAAAGCACATTTTTAGAAGGATGAATGTTATTTTCTTCATCTCTTATAGTTTGCTCATCATTCTCAACGATTTAAACATAATCGTTACACCCTTACCAGTTGATTCATCTGTTTGCATTGTTTTCTTTTTATGTTTTAACTCGATTTTTGCTGAGAAAAAAGAGGGAATTAAAGACAGCAAATTCTTTGACTCTTTTAACCATCAATGTTAAAATATAATTGCACACTGGTAGGAAATGCAGGTTGAATCTTTGATTCTTCGGGTTGCAGTACTACCCCTGAAACTTTGGTTTCTAAAGAACTGAAATTGCGATTGAATAATTCGCCCCCAGTGTTGTTAGTAGGCTCTTGACTTCGGTTAAGGGCTTTTTCTTTTTTGCTCAAAACAATTTTATTTCATCTTGTCATCCAAGTTTTACGCTTTTGTCAGCCTTTACTTTCTCATTTTCCGTCTTTTACTAATTTTTCATTTTATGGTATAATTGAAATAATTGTAACGAATCAAGGTCAATCTAGACACAAAATGGAATGAAATCAAGCAAATCTCTACTAAAAGTTTGGAATAAGCTGACCTGTAAATAGAAAGGAACTATATGATTTACAAAGTTTTTTATCAAGAAACAAAAGAACGTAGCCCACGTCGTGAAACAACACGCGCACTTTACCTAGACATCGATGCCAGCTCAGAACTTGAAGGCCGTATCGCTGCTCGCCAACTTGTCGAAGAAAACCGCCCAGAGTACAATATCGAGTATATCGAACTCTTGTCTGACAAATTGCTAGATTACGAAAAAGAAACTGGCGCTTTCGAAATCACGGAGTTCTAATATGGCCTATACTCTTAAACCTGAAGAAGTCGGCGTTTTTGCCATCGGTGGTCTGGGAGAAATCGGGAAAAACACTTACGGGATTGAATACCAAGACGAAATTATCATCGTCGATGCTGGGATTAAATTCCCAGAAGATGACTTGCTGGGTATCGACTACGTTATCCCTGACTACTCTTACATCGTGGACAATATCGACCGCGTCAAGGCTGTTTTGATTACACACGGACACGAGGACCACATCGGTGGGATTCCTTTCCTGCTCAAGCAAGCAAATGTCCCTATCTATGCTGGACCACTTGCCCTGGCTTTAATCCGTGGAAAACTTGAAGAACACGGTCTCTTGCGCAACGCCAAACTTTACGAAATCAACCACAATACTGAGTTGACCTTTAAAAATCTCAAGGCAACTTTCTTTAGAACCACTCACTCTATTCCAGAGCCTTTGGGAATTGTCATTCATACTCCTCAAGGAAAAATCGTTTGTACGGGTGACTTCAAGTTCGACTTCACTCCAGTTGGAGAACCGGCGGACTTGCACCGGATGGCAGCCCTTGGTGAAGAGGGTGTGCTCTGCCTCCTCTCTGACTCGACAAATGCAGAAGTGCCAACCTTTACCAACTCTGAAAAAGTCGTTGGTCAGTCCATCATGAAGATTATCCAAGGCATTGAAGGACGCATCATCTTTGCATCCTTTGCCTCAAATATCTTCCGTCTCCAGCAAGCAACGGATGCTGCTGTTAAGACTGGACGCAAGATTGCTGTCTTTGGTCGTTCTATGGAAAAGGCCATTGTCAATGGGATCGAGCTTGGCTACATCAAAGCTCCTAAGGGAACCTTTATCGAGCCAAATGAAATCAAAGACTATCCTGCAGGCGAGGTTCTTATCCTCTGTACAGGTAGTCAAGGGGAGCCGATGGCAGCCCTCTCTCGTATCGCTAATGGAACTCATCGTCAGGTGCAACTCCAACCCGGCGATACCGTTATCTTCTCTTCAAGTCCAATCCCTGGAAATACGACTAGCGTCAACAAGCTGATTAACATCATTTCAGAAGCTGGTGTCGAAGTTATCCACGGTAAAATCAACAATATCCACACCTCTGGACACGGTGGTCAGCAAGAGCAAAAACTCATGCTCCGCTTGATCAAGCCCAAATACTTCATGCCTGTCCATGGTGAATACCGTATGCAGAAAGTCCATGCTGGACTAGCGGTGGATACTGGTGTCGAGAAGGACAACATCTTTATCATGAGCAATGGTGATGTGCTTGCCCTTACTGCTAACTCTGCTCGTATCGCAGGCCATTTCAACGCCCAAGACATCTATGTCGATGGAAATCGTATCGGTGAAATCGGTGCAGCTGTCCTCAAAGACCGTCGTGATCTATCTGAAGACGGTGTCGTACTTGCAGTCGCAACTGTTGACTTCAAATCTAAAATGATCTTGTCTGGTCCAGACATCCTCAGCCGAGGCTTTGTCTACATGAGAGAATCTGGTGACTTGATTCGCCAAAGCCAGCGCATCCTCTTCAATGCTATTCGTATCGCATTGAAAAATAAGGACGCCAGCGTACAGTCTGTCAATGGTGCCATTGTCAATGCCATTCGTCCCTTCCTTTATGAAAATACAGAACGTGAACCGATTATCATTCCGATGATCCTCACACCAGATGAAGAATAAAGCAACAAAACAGCCCCGTCTTCGGAGCTGTTTTTCTATGCTTTCTTTTCTTGATTTTTAGAAATACTACGATTTTTACCTTCCAAATACACCATCAAAATAGAAATATCTGCTGGATTTACTCCCGAAATACGGCTGGCTTGACCGATGGTTTCTGGATTGATGAGTTTGAACTTCTGGCGAGCTTCTGTTGCGATAGAATCAATGTCATCCCAGTCGATATTGGCTGGAATGCGTTTTTCTTCCATCCGTTTCATCTTGGCAACCTGATCCATGGCTTTTGAAATATAGCCTTCGTACTTGATTTCTGTTTCAATCAATTCGATAATCTTGTCATCCAAGTCCTCAGCAGCTGGTCCGATGAAGGCCACCACATCTTGGTAAGAAACTTCTGGTCGACGGAGAAATTCTTTGGCTGTCACTGCATCTGTCAACGGCTTGAAGCCCATCTCCTCAACCTTGGCATTGGTCTCCTTGACTGGCTTGAGTTTGATACTGTCTAGGCGTTTCATCTCATTGTCAAACTGATTTTTCTTGATTTCAAAACGAGTCCAGCGTTCATCATCAACGAGACCAATTTCACGTCCCATCTCAGTCAATCGCATATCAGCATTATCATGACGGAGGATGAGACGGTATTCAGCACGACTGGTCAAGAGACGGTAAGGTTCAATGGTACCCTTTGTCACCAAGTCATCAATCATCACTCCGATATAGCCGTCACTGCGCTTCAAAATCAATTCAGGCTTGCCTTGGATTTTCAGAGCCGCATTGATACCAGCGATAATCCCTTGGCCAGCAGCTTCTTCGTATCCTGACGTTCCATTGGTCTGACCAGCAGTGAAAAGTCCTGAAATTTTCTTGGTCTCTAGAGTTGCGCGCAACTGATGAGGCAAGACCATGTCATACTCAATGGCATAACCAGTTCGCATCATTTCAGCATTTTCCAAACCTTTGATAGAATGAACCAGCTCACGCTGGACATCCTCAGGCAGACTGGTTGAAAGTCCTTGAACATAGACTTCTTCTGTATTGCGCCCTTCTGGCTCAAGGAAGAGTTGGTGACGTTCCTTATCCGCAAAGCGCACAATCTTGTCCTCAATCGACGGACAGTAACGAGGGCCCACTCCCTTAACCACACCTGTAAACATAGGCGCACGGTGGAGGTTGTTTTGGATAATCTCGTGACTGGTACCATTGGTGTAGGTCAACCAGCATGGAACTTGGTCTTTGACATAATCCTCATCACGTGAAGTGTATGAGAAGTGGTTTGGTGCTTCATCTCCTGGCTGAATTTCTGTCACATCGTAGTTGATAGAAGAAGCCTTGACACGTGGAGGTGTACCTGTCTTGAAACGACCAATTTCAAGCCCCAGTTCCTTGAGATTATCAGCTAGGTTGATTGAAGCTAGACTATGGTTTGGTCCTGACGAGTACTTGAGATCCCCGATGATGATTTCCCCACGGAGGGCTGTCCCTGTCGTCACGATAACAGCTTTGGCAGCATACTCTTGATGGGTCGCTGTACGAACACCAACAACCTTGCCATCTTCCACCAAAATCTCATCAATCATGGTTTGACGAAGGGTCAGATTCTCTTGATTTTCAACCGTCTTGCGCATCTCCTTAGAGTAAAGCTCCTTGTCAGCCTGCGCACGAAGGGCACGGACAGCTGGACCTTTCCCAGTGTTGAGCATCTTCATCTGGATATAAGTCTTGTCAATAGTTTTGGCCATCTCACCACCGAGGGCATCGACTTCACGCACGACAATTCCCTTGGCAGAACCGCCGATAGAAGGATTACAAGGCATGAAAGCCAGCATTTCAATGTTGATGGTCGCAAGCAAGACCTTGCAGCCCATACGGCTAGCAGCTAGAGATGCCTCCACCCCAGCGTGCCCCGCACCGATTACAATAATATCGTATTCTTCCGTAAAATTATAAGTCATTTTCTCTCCTATTCCTCAAGATGAATGTGTCTTAGTTGGCCGTCCCAATCTGGTAGGGCTGTTTTTAAAAATGCTGGAACTAGCTGGAAATCTTCTAACTCATCCAAGTCAATCCACTTACAAGGTTGCGTTCTCTCATCTTCTTGCATTGTCAAAGGTGCATCCTCAAGTAGATCAACCAGATAATGAAACTCGATGTTGTGATAGGAAACACCGTCTTGTTCAAAACGATTTTCAACTACGAAAGCTAGCTGTCCAGCTTGAGCTTTGACACCCAGTTCTTCCCTCACTTCACGGACTACCGCGTCTTCCGTTCTTTCATTGACTTGAATCGCACCGCCGATAGTGTAATACTTGCCCTTATCTTTGGTGACTAAGAGCTTGCCATTTTGGAGAATCAAGGCTGTCGCCCGAACACCAAAAACCGTATTTCCTGCTTTTGTCCGAAAGTCTTGCTGAGTCATTTTTATCCTTTCCCTTATACTCAATGAAAATCAAAAAGCAAACTAGGAAGCTAGCCGCAGGCTGTACTTGAGTACGGCAAGGTGAAGCTGACGTGGTTTGAATTTGATTTTCGAAGAGTATTAAACGACACAAAAACAGTCAAAACTCGTAAGAAGTGCAGGACAAAAAGACCTGCAACATCCATGAGCTTTGACCATCATTTCTATTGCTGTTATTATTGTAGCAGATTGAGAAAATTTGTCAATCTAAATGTACTGACAAACTTGTCCATCGCGGTAGGCGTTATCAATCAAGCCACCACCGAGACACTCATCACCATCATAAAAGACAACTGCCTGTCCTGGCGTAATAGCGCGTTGTGGCTCCGCAAAGATGACCTCTGCCTTGTCTCCTTTGACATGAACTGTCACCTTAGAGTCAGGCTGACGATAGCGGAATTTAGCCGTACATTCTAGAGTAAATTTCTCTGGCATATCACGAGTAAAGTGGACCTGACTGGCCTCTAGGCTGGTTGACATGAGCGAGTCATGATAGAATCCTTGGCCGACATAGAGGATATTCTTGCTGAGGTCTTTTCCAACAACAAACCACGGCGCATTGTCACCGCCGTGTTGACCACCGATACCCAGTCCACCACGCTGGCCAATTGTATAATACATAAGACCAGCATGCTCACCCATATCACGTCCATCCACAGTCATCATGCGACCTGGCTGAGCTGGTAGGTAGTTGCTGAGGAAGTTTTTAAAGTTCTTTTCCCCGATAAAGCAAATCCCTGTCGAGTCTTTCTTCTTAGCAGTCGCAAGACCTGCTTCTTCTGCTAGTTTTCGTACTTCAGGCTTTTCCAAATGCCCCAATGGGAACATGGTTTTTTGGAGTTGTTCTTGCGAAAGTTGGCTGAGGAAATAGGTCTGATCCTTGCCATTGTCCACGCCACGAAGCATGTGAACAGTGCCATCCTCATCACGCGCCACACGGGCATAGTGCCCAGTCGCCACATAGTCTGCCCCCAAGGTCATAGCATAGTCCAAAAAGGCCTTAAACTTGATTTCCTTGTTGCACATAACATCTGGATTTGGCGTGCGCCCTGCACGATATTCCGCTAGGAAATACTCAAAAACGCGGTCCCAGTACTCTTTTTCAAAATTGACAGAGTAATAAGGAATGCCGATCTGATCTGCCACCGCAGCCACATCCTTGTAATCTTCGGTCGCCGTACAGACGCCGTTTTCATCTGTGTCATCCCAGTTCTTCATGAAGATACCGATCACATCGTAGCCCTGCTCCTTGAGCAAAAGAGCCGTCACCGACGAATCAACACCACCACTCATCCCCACGACAACACGTGTTTTAGAGTTATCACTCATGGTAAGTCTCCCATCTATTCGTTTATTCACGATTGAAGGTCGTGTGTGCTTAACGATTGAAGGTCGCTTGAGCAGTATTCATTATAACATGCTTGGTTGCAGAAGACAAGAAAGAGGCTGATAAATCATCTCAGCCTCTCTTTCTTCCTTTGCAAACGAATTAATTTTCTCCTTTAAGTTCTTTCTTTGCTTGTTCTATCTGGTATTTCACTTGCTCAAAGCCGGTTCCTCCTAAGGAATTCCGTCTCTGAACAGCGGTTTCTGGGCGCAAGTAGATATAAATATCCTCTTCAATCAAGGGATGGTAGACTTGCAACTCCTCCAAATCCCAATCTTGGATATTTTTACTATGCTTGATAGAGTCTAGCACTAATCTTCCTACAACCTCATGAGCTTCTCTAAATGGCAAGCCTTTCTCTGCCAAATAATCTGCCAACTCAGTCGCATTCGAAAAATCATTATCTGTTGATTCTTGCATTTTTTCCTTGTTTACCTGCAAACTAGATAACATACCGGCCAATACATCAAGGGAATTTAAAATCGTTTCAACCGTATCAAACATTCCTTCCTTATCCTCTTGCAAATCCTTATTGTAAGCCAGAGGCAAGGACTTCATGACTGTCAACAGTCCAAGTAAGTTCCCGTAAACCCGTCCTGTCTTCCCTCGAATCAATTCGGCCATATCAGGATTTTTCTTTTGTGGCATAATAGAGGAACCAGTTGTAAATGTATCTGACAAGGTAATGAATTGGTACTCAAAACTACACCAATTGATCATTTCTTCACAAAAACGACTCATATGCATCATCAGTATGCTGGCATTGGATAGAAATTCTAAGATAAAATCGCGATCACTAACAGCATCCAAAGAATTTGTATATGGTTGCTTAAACTTCAACAAATCGCTAGACAATTGGCGATCAATAGGGAAAGTCGTCCCTGCCAAAGCTGCTGCACCCAGGGGAGATAGGTCCGTATGTTTTAGGTTAAATGCAAAGCGTTCGCTGTCCCTTTGAAACATATTGTAATAAGCCATGAGATGGTGGGCAAAACTAATCGGTTGGGCATGTTGCAAATGAG
Organism: Streptococcus oralis; assembly: GCF_015561235.1. Lineage (GTDB taxonomy): Bacteria > Bacillota > Bacilli > Lactobacillales > Streptococcaceae > Streptococcus > Streptococcus oralis_BK. Next base: position 1,405,185 of record NZ_JADMTC010000001.1, read on the forward strand.
TATAACCTGGCATGATGGTTTCCACATGTTTTTCAGCCAAATCCAGCAAAACACTGTTCAGATTCGCCAACTTATCCAAGACATGCCCAAGTTGCTCCTTTAGATATAAGTGCATATCCGTTGCGACTTGGTCATTCCGAGAACGAGCTGTGTGTAGTTTCCCAGCCAGAGGACCGATTTTCTCTGTCAGCAACACTTCCATATTCATATGAATATCTTCATTTGCAATATCAAAATGAAGCTCTCCTGCCTCTAAATCTCGCAACAAAGCTTGCAGACCATCTTGGATCTGCTCTGCCTCTTCCAAGCTTAAAATGCCAGTCTGTCCTAGCATTTGAACATGAGCTAAGGAACCCATCAAATCAAATTTTGCCAGCTGGTGGTCAAAGGAAATACTCGCACCGAACTGTTCTACCCACTCTTCCACAGTGCCTTCAAATCGACCACCCCATAATTTTGTATTTTTCGGCATATCCTGTCGTCCCTTTCTATCGCGTCACTACTCAACATTTTTCTGAACTTCTGAATAAACCTTAGTCGGAAGCCCCCAAAGCTTGATAAATCCAACAGCCGCATCTTGGTCAAAAGTATCCGCACTAGTATAAGTCGCCAAATTTTCATCGTAAAGAGAATTTGGTGATTTCCGCGCCACTACCTGGGCGTTCCCCTTATAGAGTTTAACTTTTGCAGTTCCATTGACAACTTTCTGTGTCTCCTTGATATAGGCAATCAAAGCCTGAGTTGCTGGGCTAAACCACAAGGCATTATAGATGAGATTGGACAACTCATTTTCGATAATAGGTTTAAAATGAGCCACTTCTCTCCCAAGAGTCAAGTCTTCAATCTCCTTATGAGCTGCCAATAAAGTCACAGCACCTGGGCACTCATAAATCTCTCTTGACTTAATACCAACTAGGCGATTTTCCACGTGGTCAATACGACCAACACCGTGTTTGCCTGCAATTTCATTGAGCTTTTGAATCAAAGCCGCCACTTTCATCTTCTCACCATTGAGGGAGATGGGCACCCCGCAGCTAAACTCAATGTCAATAAATTCTGGACTGTCTGGTGCCTCTTCTGGCGAAGATGTGATTCCAAATGCTTCTTCTGGCGCTTGGTTCCAAGGGTTTTCCAAAACACCACATTCATTTGCGCGTCCCCAAAGATTTTGATCGACAGAGTAAGGATTGTCAAGGTCAGCAGGAACTGGAACACCGTTTTCTTTGGCATATTGGATTTCTTCTTCACGAGACCATTTCCACTCACGAACAGGCGCAACTACCTTTAGATTGGGATCCAAAGCTGCAATAGAGACTTCAAATCGAACTTGGTCGTTTCCCTTACCTGTACAACCATGGGCAATTGTGGTTGCCCCCGTCTGATGAGCTATTTCAACGAGTTTTTTTGAAATAAGAGGACGACTCAGAGCAGATACTAAGGGGTACTTTTGTTCATAGTAGGCATGAGCCTGAAGAGCCACTAAAACATAGTCATTAGCAAATTCTTCCTTAACATCAATGACATAAGACTCTACAGCCCCAACCTTGAGAGCTTTATCGTGGATGAACTCCAAATCTTTTCCCTCACCCACATCCATACAAACAGCGATCACATCATAGTCTTTTTTTAACCATGTAATAGCAACTGATGTATCCAATCCACCTGAATAGGCTAAAATGACTTTTTCCTTACTCATTTCTCTTCCTTCTTTCTATTTTTCGATAGAGGCTTTAAAAGCATCGTCAATCAATTTGTCCAACTCCCCAGAATCCTTCAACTTCTGGATGGTTTTGTCAACCACCTCTTTTAATTCTTTACTGTCTTTTTTCATCGCAACAGCGTAGGAATCTTCCTTGTCATTGTCAAAATCAAACTCAGCGATGGCTAGGTCTGGATTATTCTCTACAAATCCTTTCGCCACTGGTTCCTCAAAGATAACCGCATCTAGTTGCCCTGATTTCAAATCTGTTATCAAATTTCCATTTTTAGGAAGTGAAACGAGAGAAGAATCCTGCAAGGTTTCTTTAGCCAGAGTTTCCTGGATAGAACCTTTCTGCGCTCCAATCTTTTTCTGAGCCAAATCCTTGACTGATTGGTAATTCGTTAAGTCAGATTTTCTTACGATAACCTTATTTTTCGAAGTATAGTAGGGAATTGAAAAATCGTAAACTTGACTTCTCTCTTCCGTTTTAGAAACACCTGATATGGCAAGATCGGCCTTACCTGAATCAAGACTAGCCAGTACATTGTCAAAACTCATTGGAGAGAACTCCACTTCTACACCAAGTTCCTTTGCGATGGCTTTGGCTAGCTCAACATCTGAACCTACAATCTGATTTTTCCCATCAACCAATTTCTGGTATTCGAATGGAGCAAACTCTGGATTTAGGGCCACCACCAATTTTCCTTTAGCCTTAATGGCTTCAACACCTTGGTATTGAGTGTTACTACAAGCAAATAATAAGGGAAACATAAGCAAACCAAACATCGTCATCAACACCTTCTTCACTTTATTCATAGAAGAGCCTCCTTTTATTTTTATACTTTATTATTGTATAAATAATACTCTTCTCGTTCTCGTTTGTCAAGAAAAAACTGTATTTTATTTCATTTAAATCAAGAAAAAGCTTATTATATGATGTATTTTTACATATAATAAGCTTATTTATACTATTTTAGTTTTAAAACAATTTGAAGAATTTTGTCGAAATTATACAAATAGAGCATTGCTGAGAAGATCCTTACACTTTTTGTTATAGACAAACAAAAAAAGAGCCCTAAAGGACTCTTTTATTCTTAATACCAACCGTTGTTAAGCCAGAAGTTCTTGGCAGCTGTCCATGAACCGTAACGTCCTGCAACGTAGGCATCTGCTACACGTTCTTGGTTTTCAGCTGAGTAATCACCGTTCAAGTATGAATCTGTCAATTGGTAACGTCCGATGTAACGTCCGTTTGTAGCAGTGTAGCTACCACCTGATTCTTTTTGAGCGATCCATTCTTTAGCTTCTGCTTCAGAACCACTTACAGTAGAAGCTGCTGCAGTGTTGCTTTCTGCTGTTGGTGCTTCATAAGTTGTTGTTGCTGCTGGAGCTTCTTCAACTGTTTCTGTAGCTACTGGAGCTGTTTCTTCCGTTGTTGCTGCTGGAGCTGCAGTAGAAGCTGTCCCTTCGATGACCAAAACTTGGTCAACATAGATAAGGTGAATATCTTTAATGTTGTTTTTTGCTGCTAATTTTTCAGCAGTCGTGTTGTACTTCTCAGCAATTTCTGAAAGAGTATCACCTGATTTAACAGTGTAAGTTACAGTTTCTTGTGCAGAGGCAAGAGCTGGGGCAAAGAAAGCAAGCAAAGCTGCTACTCCTGCGATAGTTGTTTTGATTTTTTTAGTTGTTAATGACATATCTAAAAATTCTCCTTCTATTGAATATATCTATGATACCTTTTAAATGTTACTGTTGTTTAACGGTTATATGTAGAAATATTACAAAAATGTTTTATATTTACCGTTTTACGAAGGTTTTTGTCACAAAAGACCTTATTTTATACCATCTTTAATCATTTTGAAGTTTTGATAAGGGAAATAAGCGCAGAGGTTCATTCTTTGATATAATAGATATAAGAATCTTTGTAAGGGGAAACAGATGCAATCACTTCGTTTTCAATCTGTCTTTGATATTATCGGGCCTGTTATGATTGGCCCATCAAGTAGCCATACAGCTGGTGCCGTTCGTATCGGAAAAATCGTCTCTTCCATCTTTGACGATACGCCAACAGAGGTAGAATTCCAATTATTTAACTCATTTGCCAAGACCTACCGTGGTCATGGAACGGACCTTGCTCTCGTCGCTGGTATTTTGGGTATGGATACGGATGATCCCGACATCCCAAACAGTCTCGAGATTGCCCATAAACGGGGCATCAAGATTGTCTGGACCATTCAGAAAGACAGCAATGCTCCTCACCCTAACACCACTAAAATCACTGTAAAGAATGACCATAAGTCCATTAGTGTGACAGGGATTTCCATCGGTGGGGGAAATATTCAAGTTACGGAACTCAATGGTTTTGCCGTCTCTCTCAACATGAATACCCCGACCATCATCATCGTGCATCAAGATGTTCCAGGTATGATTGCCCATGTCACAGAAGCCCTCTCTCGTTTTGATATCAACATCGCTCAGATGAATGTGACTCGGGAAAAAGCTGGAGAAAAAGCCATTATGATTATCGAAGTCGATAGTCGAAGTTGCGAAGAGGCGATTGAAGAAATCCGAAAAATCCCTCATCTCCACAATGTCAATTTCTTTAAGTAGGAGGAAACATGTTTTATTCTATCAAAGAATTGGTCGAGCAGGCAGACCTAGACTTCCAAGGAAATGTCGCAGAACTCATGATTGCGACAGAATATGAACTGACTGGCCGATGCCGAGACGAAGTTCTCATCCTCATGGAACGCAATCTAGAAGTCATGAAAGCCTCTGTCGAGCTTGGCCTTAGTGAAAACAAATCCCGCAGTGGTCTAACGGGTGGAGATGCTGCCAAGCTAGATCGCCATCTCAAAAGTGGCAAGGCCTTGTCAGACTTTACCATCCTATCAGCAGCCCGAAATGCCATCGCGGTTAACGAACACAACGCTAAAATGGGCTTGGTCTGTGCCACTCCAACCGCAGGAAGTGCTGGTTGTTTGCCAGCCGTTCTTACTGCAGCTAGCCAAAAACTTGACCTCAGCCACAAAGAACAGCTCGATTTCCTCTTTGCAGCAGGCGCCTTTGGATTGGTTATCGCAAACAACGCTTCTATCTCAGGTGCTGAAGGTGGCTGCCAGGCCGAAGTCGGATCGGCCTCTGCCATGAGTGCCGCAGCCTTAACCTTGGCTGCAGGTGGAACTCCCTATCAGGCTAGCCAAGCCATCGCCTTTGTCATTAAAAATATGCTGGGTCTCATCTGCGATCCCGTCGCTGGTCTGGTTGAGGTTCCATGTGTCAAACGAAATGCCATGGGAGCCAGCTTTGCCTTTATCGCGGCTGATATGGCCTTGGCAGGTATCGAATCTAAAATCCCTGTCGATGAAGTTATCGATGCCATGTACCAAGTCGGATCCAGCCTCCCAACTGCCTTTCGTGAAACGGCTGAAGGTGGACTTGCAGCCACTCCGACTGGTCGTCGCCTACAAAAAGAAATCTTCGGAGAATAAGCTTATCTATATCTATTAGGAGAAATCATGTCCTCTATCTCAGCTATCTTTTTTGATCTAGACGGAACCCTGGTTGACAGCTCCATTGGGATCCACAATGCCTTCACCTATACCTTTGAACAACTAGGAGTTCCAAGCCCTGATGCCAAAACTATTTGTGGTTTTATGGGCCCGCCGCTTGAAAGTAGTTTTGCGACCTGCCTTCCAAAAGAACAAATCTCAGAAGCTGTTCAAATCTACCGCTCTTACTACAAGAAAAAAGGAATCCACGAAGCGCAGCTCTTCCCCCGAATGACGGAATTGCTTCAAGCACTTTCACAAAACTACCCTCTCTATATCACTACAACAAAGAATACTCCTACTGCTCATGATATGACTAAAAATCTGGGAATCCATCATTTCTTTGATGGCATTTACGGCTCTAGTCCTGAAACGCCACACAAGGCGGATGTCATCCGTTACGCCTTACAGACGCATCAACTCCCTGCAGACCAAGTCCTCATCATTGGGGACACCAAGTTTGATATGATTGGAGCCCAAGAAACTAGCATTAAAAAGTTCGCTGTTACTTGGGGATTTGGAGAAGAGGCTGATTTGCTCAGCTATCAACCTGACTGGATTGCCCGTACCATTGACGATATCATTAGGCAACTATAAATAATACAACGATTTGAAATTACAGAGTAAAAAGGCCAGGGTCCCGTACAAACAGAACCTTGGCCTTTTATTTATAATTAGTTAATTAGTCACCCTTACTCAGCATGGGTTGTCTCATTTGCAAAGGAAATAATTGCTTCTTTGAGCTCATCTCCACTGAGTGAACGGAATTCTTCAATCTTTTGATCGATGGCTTCTAGAGGCATGACGTTAACCTTACCAACGAAAATCTTATCCATGACTTGGTTATCAACCAATTCGGTCGAAACCAAGAGTTCTTCATAGAGTTTTTCACCTGGTCGGATACCGACCTCAACGATTGGAATTTCACTTTCCGTGTGCCCGCTTAGAAGGACCATTTTCTTAGCCAAGTCGTAGATCTTGACCGGTTTGCCCATATCAAGGATAAAGACTTCTCCGTCCTTGGCATAAGCGCCAGCATGGATGACCAGACGGCTAGCCTCTGGAATGGTCATGAAGTAACGTGTCATACGGAAGTCTGTCACCGTTACAGGACCACCTTCAGCAATCTGGCGTTCAAAAACAGGAATCACGCTACCACGGCTACCAAGAACATTCCCAAAACGAACTGCACAGTAGGTTGATTTGCTACGTTGGTTAAAGCCAGTGACAATCAACTCTGCCACGCGCTTAGTCGCCCCCATAACATTCGGCGGATTAACCGCCTTGTCAGTCGAAATCATGACCATCTTAGGTACTTTGGCCTCATCAACAGCCTTGGCAACATTGTAGGTCCCGAGGATATTGTTCTTGAAGGCTTCTTTTGGATTGCGCTCCATCATTGGAACATGTTTGTGGGCTGCAGCATGGTAGATGATAGCTGGTTTGTACTGTTCAAACACTTGTAAAAGACGATCATAATCCTGAATATCTGCAATGACAGGAACATAATCAATCCCTTGGAATTTACGAATCAACTCATGATAAATAAGGTAGATTGAATTTTCACCATGTCCAAGCAAGACGATACGCTCTGGGTTGAAGCGGCTAATCTGGCGACAAATTTCCGAACCAATCGAACCACCAGCTCCTGTCACCAAGATGGTCTTGCCTGTAATCTCAGTACCCAGACGTGATTCGTCAAGGCGAATTTCCTGACGGCCCAAAAGGTCCGTGATATCAATTTTTTGGAAACCACTACCCGATTGATGTAAACCTTGAACAACCGTCTCAACCTTAGGCATCTTGTAACATTTGACGCCTAGCTTATTACACATCTGCAAGATGCGTTCGTACTCTGATGGGTCAAGCGAAGGGATCGCTACGATAACACGCTCGATTTGGTGACGTTTAGCTAATTCAGGTAGATTATCATAAGAGCCCAAAACTGGGATTCCACCTAGTTTTTGTCCCTTTTTCTTTTCATCGTTATCCAAAATCCCCACTAGCTCAAGGTCGCTAGTTGGGTGTTGGTAGCTGTTCATAAAGAGGGCACCACCATCACCAGCACCAATCAAGAAGGTCCGACGGTGTTCTCCATCTCCACTACCTTTTTTACGTTTAGAATAAATCAACTGCCAAGTGATACGAGGAAGCAAGATAAGGAAGGTACTCAACAAAATGAAGAGTACGATGAAACGGATAGAAAACAATGGAAGGAAGGCATAGCAGATTCCATAAGAAAGAACACTGCTGAGCATCACTCCGAAAAAGATTTTCATGAAATCCGTAATCTTGCTATAACGACTGATACTAGCATTTAGCCCCCAAAACGCAATCATGATTTGATAGAGGAGGAAGGCTAAAAGAGTGTAGATCACGTAATCCACAGGCGCAGGATTTATAAGGCCATAAAACAAGATATAAGATACGATGATGGAAACCACCATACTCAGAATATCGAATATCCCCCAAAACACTTGTTTTTGCTGTTTATTTAAAATTTCAACCAGATCAATCACATAATCTGTTAGTTTTTTATTCATAGGAATTTACTCCCCCTTAAAAGAGTCAGATGATACTGTTGTTATGATAACCTGAATCATTCAGTCTATCGGGGCTTACTTTCTCTTTCTTAAAAGTTTGACGAAGATAAACTGACGTACAAAGCCTGGACAAAGTGCAACAATTGCCTGAATGGCTACACTTTTAGCATATTCCATGTAAGAAATTTGCCCTCGCTCAAGCATCCTTTGGCGAGCCTGACGATAGAGTTTAAGGTAACGCGAGCCACCCCGACGCTCAAACATCCCTGCACCGACACGAACCTTACACAAGATTTGATCTAGGTTCCCAGTCTTGGCACCTGCAGCAATCATATTGAGCCAAAGGAGGTCATCCTCCATGTAAAGGCCATCTTCGTAGTTGCCAGCCTTGAGGACCATGTCCTTTTTAAACATGACTGTCATATGGTTAAAGGCGCTTCTCATTCTCTGATAAGCCACAATGTCTGCATGCTGAGTTGGAACACGACGATAAGACACAATCTCATCTGGATTGTCAATGAACTCTGCGATATGCCCACCTAAGAGGTCGAGATCTTCTTTCTCCATTAGCTGAAGCTGTTTCTCAAAACGATCCGGAACGGCTAAATCATCCGTATCCATGCGGGCAATAATGTCATACTGGCACTGTAAAACACCGTATCGAAGAGCCAAGCCTAAACCTTGGTTTTGTTCTAAGGGGCACCGTTTCACTGGAATGTCTGACTGAGCTTCCACTTCTTCTAGCACCTGATAGAGTTCGGGTGTGAGCGGCCCGTCCTCAACAAGAACAAGTTCACTCGGTTTCAAGGTCTGGTTTTGAACACTTTTGATAGCATCTCTTAAAAACGTCGGATTTTCCTTTACATAGACCGACATCAAGACGCTGATTTTTTGCTTTTCAGGCACAGTTTTTCTCCAATGTATAGATTTCCTTCCACTATTTTATCACAAATTCTCCTAGTTTCCTATTTTTATATCAAATCAAGGAAAATTCTAGTAAAGAAATCTGTCTCTTTTCACTTTATTTTCACTTCCATTGATTGAACTGTCTTGGCTGTCATTACTTGACATTATAAGGAAAAAACCTTAAAATAAGCTGTTATTAAAATCATCTTATCGAGGTTTTTATGAAAAAACAATCACTCTTTTTTGTTCTAGGAATTGTCTTAATCGGGACTGTTTTACGATCTCCTTTTACTGCTCTTCCAACTATTTTAGGAGATATTGCTCAGGGACTAGGAGTGGAGGTTAGCTCTCTTGGGATTTTAACCAGTCTCCCTCTCTTGATGTTTGCTCTTTTCTCTGCTTTTGCAAGCCGCTTGGCACAAAAAATCGGGTTGGAACATCTCTTTACATACTGTCTCCTCCTCTTAACTGTTGGCTCTGTCATTCGGATTTTCAATCTTCCCCTTCTCTATCTAGGGACCCTAATTGTGGGAGCAAGCATTGCGATCTTCAATGTACTGCTCCCAAGTATGATCCAGGCAAATCAGCCTCAAAAGATTAGTTTCCTAACAACGCTCTATGTCACTGCCATGGGGATTTCGACAGCCATCGCTTCTTATCTTTCGGTCCCTATCACCCAAGCTAGTTCTTGGAAGGGACTCATCCTCGTTCTCAGCTTTCTCTGTCTGGTCACTCTGCTAGTCTGGTTGCCAAATCATCGCCACAACCACCACCTAGAAAGCCAAAAAGAAAAGCAAGTCAAAGAAAATATTCTAAAAAGTAAAGATGTCTGGGCTATCATTATCTTTGGCGGGCTTCAGTCCTTGCTCTTTTATACAAGTATGACCTGGTTGCCAACTATGGCTATTAGTGCTGGTCTTTCTAATAGCGATGCGGCTCTTCTAGCTTCTATCTTCTCGCTGATCAGCATTCCTTTTTCCATGACCATCCCAAGTCTGACGACTCGTCTATCTGATTGCCACCGTCGAATCATGCTGGCAATCATCTCTATCGCTGGTATGATGGGAATTGCCATGCTCTTGTACCCAAGCAACAACTTCCTCTACTGGCTAGTCGCTCACCTCTTAATTGGAACGGCCTGTAGTGCTCTCTTTCCTTATCTCATGGTTTGCTTCTCACTTAAGACCAGCTCGCCTGAAAAGACTGCGCAACTCTCAGGCCTGGCGCAAACAGGGGGCTACATCTTGGCGGCCTTTGGTCCTACCTTGTTTGGTTATAGCTTTGACCTTTTCCAATCTTGGATTCCAGCTGTCCTTGCCCTTCTAGCCATCGATATCATCATGACCATCTCACTCTTTATGGTGGATCGGGTTGATAAAATTCTTTAAACTTCTAGTTTTTACTAGGAGTTTTTTTATATATAAAATTTTTACACATATTTCTTGACAGGACTTTCAACTTGAGATACAATATATTTGAAAAGAGTATATATAAAATTTTTATATAATATAAAGGAGGTTTTCCATGTACTTCCCAACATCCTCTGCCTTGATTGAGTTTCTCATCTTGGCTGTACTGGAGCAGGGGGATTCTTATGGTTATGAGATTAGCCAAACCATTAAACTCATCGCCAATATCAAAGAATCTACGCTCTATCCCATTCTCAAAAAATTGGAAGCCAGTGGCTTTCTGACCACCTACTCTAGAGAGTTTCAGGGGCGTATGCGCAAATACTACTCCTTGACCAATCGGGGCGTAGAGCAGCTCGTTACTCTAAAGGAAGAGTGGACGCTCTATACCGACACCGTCAACGGCATCATAGAAGGGAGTATCCGCCATGACAAGAACTGACTATCTGACTCAGTTAGAAACCTATCTCCATAAACTGCCTGAAGCTGACCGCATCGAAGCTATGGACTACTTTAAGGAACTATTTGACGATGCTGGCCCAGAGGGTGAAGAGGAACTCATTGCCAGTCTAGGAACACCAAAAGAAGCTGCCCATGATGTCCTCTCTGATCTTCTCGATAAAAAAGTCAATGAAGCCCCTGCTCAAAAGAATGACCGCCAACTGCTACACATTGCCCTCCTGGCCCTGCTAGTAGCTCCTATCGGAATTCCGGTCGGAATTGGCATCCTCATGGCCATCATCGGTATTTTTATCGCGGCTGCCTCCGTCATTCTAGCCTTCTTTACCGTCTCTGTGACGGGTATCCTGCTAGGTGGACTCTTTATCGTAGAGAGCTTTAGCGTCCTAGTCGAAGCCAAATCTGCCTTTATCTTGATTTTTGGGGCCGGTTTACTTTCTATCGGTGCTTCTTCTCTTGTTCTACTGGGTATCTCCTATGTAGCTCGTTTCTTTGGCCTCTTAATCGTCCGCTTGGTGCAATGGATTCTTAAAAAAGGAAAGAGAGGTGATAGACATGCGTAAATTGACAAAAGGATTTCTCATTTTTGGTGTGGTTTCTACAATCCTTGGTTTTATCATGATCATTGTAGGCGCCCAGTCCAATGGTATTCAAAGTTTGCTTGCCATGTCAAAAGACCCCGTCTATGACAATCGTATCGAAGAAGTGACCTTTGGAAATGAAGTGGAAAAACTTGATTTAGCCCTTGAGGAACATAGCCTAACCATCACAGAGTCTGTAGATGACAAGATCCACATCACCTATCATCCTTCCGTGTCTGGTCGTCACGATCTGACTACTGGCATGAGTGACAAAACACTGAGCGTCACTGACAAACAAGCCTCCCAACATCGTTTTCTCGGTTCAGGAATCGAAGGCTTACTTCGTATTGCCAGCAGTTATTCTAACCGTTTTGACGAAGTCATTCTCTCCCTCCCCAAAGGAAGGAGGCTCCAAGCTATCACCGTCTCAGCCAATCGTGGACAAACCACTATTCGTCAAGCCAACCTTGAAAATGCGACAATCAAAACAAAAGGCTACCTCTTAAGACTAACAGAAAGCTCTATCAAGAATAGTACACTAACGACACCTCATATCATCAATATCTTTAAAACAGAACTGACAGATAGCCAGGTCAAGACGGAGGGAGGACACATCTATGCTGAAAATATTCAGGTTCACGGCAAGGTAGAACTAGACTCTCACAATGACTTAACACTCTTTCTTTCTAAGACAGAATTCGATCGTATCAATCTAGATCTTTCTTCTCAACATGGTGGTATCTATCATAAACCCAAAGAAGAACATCGTGGACAAAAAGAGAATGAACTTGCCAACCCATACAAGACAGACAAAGCAGATGTCAAGGACCTGCTCATTGCAAAAGCCAACCAGGATATCTACCTACCTAAAGAAGAGTACTCTTCTCCATCTAGAAACCATTGACAAAAACGCTTTCATCTGCTAATCTAAAAATAGAAAACGACCATAAAAAAGGAGGTTCCACCATGACACAAGAATGGTTTGAAAGTGCCGATCTTGAGAAGAAATCACCTCAGACAAAATCAGAAATCCAGCCCAACGAGCCTGAGACTTCAGAAACTGTGGAGACCGAACTACAAGTAAGCCAAGAAACTCCTATCTCACCTAAAGAGTCGGAAACGCATGAGGAGGAAGCTCCCGAAACGATAGAAGAAGCCCAAACCGAGGAAGAGGGAGAAGGGAAAGCTGAAGAGGAGCACAAGCAAGAAAACCCTGCAAAAGAGAAAAGTAACCTCAGCAAGGCTTTAGATAGTCCCTATATCCCAGACATTGACCCTCGTAAAACTGCCCGGTTCAAAGAAGAAATCGCACTATTTTGGACTTGGTTGCTGGACGCTATCCAAGAACCAACTGCCAGCAAGAATACGGACCAAAAGCATCGTTACAGTGTCTTTGGCCTGCTCACTTTACTATCCTCGATTAGCCTTTTCTTTAGTATCTATCATATCAAGCACCTCTACTACGGCTATATGGCCTCTATTGCCAATAGTTTACCTAACCAGCTCCCTCCTTTAGATCTCTTTGCTGGGCTTTCTATCTTGGTCGCTAGCGCTCTATTTTACTTTTCTATCATTTTGGGAGGCTTTACTGTCCGACGTGTGCTGGACCAGGAGAGCGACTTCACATTCCAAGAAGCTTGCGATCGTTACAGCCGGCTCTTTGCTATACCACTTGTCCTAACAGCTCTAGCAAGTTTCTTTGCACTTTTTGGTGGCTTACGATTTGCTGGCATCCTCACTCTTCTAAGCATGACCATCTTTGCCCTTGGAAATCTCTTTGTGATTAGCAAGCCAAGTAAGACCAGTAGCCTTGACCCATTTTATCGTTTCTTACTAGCTGTCTTACTTGATGCTGCTATTCTCTTACCCTTCTTCATTGCAGAGTTGGCGCTAACAGTGGACTACCTTCGCATCCTGACCTTCTTTTAACCAAAATCCCTGCCATTTGTTAATGACAGGGATTTTTATTCTTACTCTTTTTTGGACAAGGTCTACTCGATGCTTGCCAATCCTTCAAAATCTTTTCCCAAAATGGCTTGTACTTCCAATTGATTGGCATCTAGTTGGTGGTAAAATTCTGTTGGTAGTGACTCTAGGAATCTTGCATAGTCCAAGCGAGCGATGGTTTCATAGTCTTCTGCTTTGGACCCATCACCAGAAATCTTCACTAGGTCAATCTCCCAAACAAGCTCCTTGCCTGCTAGCTGCTCGGTATAGGGTGCTGGTACAAAGGGCTCCTTAGGTAAAATCGTCTTGACTCCCTGGGCTAGGTGGTAGATACCGTGCACCTTGCCTTGAGCATCCGGGTAAAATTTCACACTGGCAAGGTAGGCATCAGAGCCTTGAACCTTCTTGACTAGCTCTTCAAAACGTGCCAATCCGTCCTCAGCCAAAAAGCTCTCGAGGTAGTCCTTGTTGAGATAAATAGGAGACAAGAGTCCTTGGCAATATACTAAACGAACCGCCTTATCCGCTAGATAATGCTGGATCGTTTGTCGGAAATAAGCTTCAAAGTCAAAGTCTTCTAGCCCTTCTACCACTTGCCCCAACTTGCTCGATAGGGCTTGGAGGAGAGCTTCTACAATCTCCCAGTCCGCTCTGGTAAGAAAGTCTGGAATCACCACTTGATAGCCTTTTCGACTATCCGCATAGTTCACTTTGAAAAGAAATTGCGACTGGCCTACAATCCCACACTCCATGTACTCGAGACGATTGAGGGGCTGGCGGAGATAGACTGCATCATAACTGTGCGACTCCAAGCCCTCCACCAAGGCCAAGATGGACTTGGCAGTCAAGACCTCCTGTTGTCCTAGAATGCTTTCTTTATTTGGGATAAAAAATGTTTTCGCCATAACTGGCCTCCTTTGAAATCGTTTACACATAGTATACCCTATTTTCCTGAAAGATACAGAAACAAATTTTAGATTTTTAGATAAAAAGCATAGAAAAACAGCCCTAAAGGCTGTTTGATGTTATACAGTAGCGACTTGATCCAAGCTTTCACCGATAGCTGCTAGGCGCTCCACCACTTCTGCTTGTGTCAATTCATTTTCTGAAACGTAGCGGTTGCGTGGGTGAACACGACACTCGTGTGAGCATCCACGAAGGTATTTGTCTTCATTTTCTTCTGATGTTAGGATACGACGGTTACAGAAGGGATTTCCACAGTTGACATAACGTTCACATGGTGTTCCATCAAACCAGTCTTTCCCTACGATGGTTGGGTTAACATGGTTGACATCGACTGCGATACGCTCGTCAAAGACGTACATTTTCCCATCCCAAAGCTCACCTTGAACTTCTGGGTCTTTACCGTAAGTTGCGATTCCTCCGTGCAATTGGCCAACATCTTTGTAGCCTTCACGAACCATCCAACCTGAGAATTTCTCACAACGAACGCCACCTGTACAGTAAACCACGACACGCTTGTCCATGAATTTTTCCTTGTTGTCACGAACCCATTGTGGTAACTCACGGAAGTTGCGGATGTCTGGGCGGATAGCTCCACGGAAATGTCCTAGGTCGTACTCATAATCGTTACGTGTGTCAAGGACAACGGTATCTTCGTCAAGAAGGGCTTCTTTGAACTCTTTTGGAGACAAGTAAGCACCTGTTGTTTCAAGTGGGTTGATGTCGTTGTCAAAGTCGTTGTCTTCCAAACCAAGGTGGACAATTTCTTTCTTGTAGCGAACAAACATCTTCTTGAAGGCTTGTTCATTTTCTTCGTCAATCTTGAACCAGAGGTCTTCCATGCATGGGAGACTGTGAACGTAGTCCATGTATTTTTGAGTTGTTTCGTAGTCACCTGAAACAGTTCCGTTAATTCCCTCGTCAGCGACTAGGATACGGCCTTTAAGGCCGATTGATTTACAGAAAGCCAAGTGGTCTGCAGCAAATTGCTCTGCATTTTCAATTGGAGTATAAAGGTAGTAAAGTAAGACACGAATATCTTTTGCCATAAGATTTGTTCTCTTTTCTATTCTTAAATTTTCAGAATTTTTCATTCAACTATACTAGTATACCCACTTGGGAAAACGAATGCAATTTATTTGACCGGAAATTGTAGAAAGAGTCCTACCCCTGCACTTCATCAGTAACCATACCGAATAACAGATAATTCTCTCAATTTTTTGATTTGCTTAGCTTGACTTTCTGACAAATCCAGCTTATTGTCAATCAACACACGTGAGATGTCAACGTTCATTTGGCTCAGAATAAATGGAGTAGAGGTTCCATCGTCCTTTAATCGTTTTTTATAAATCACTAACTGATTTTTCAGGGGAGCAAGTTGAGGCGCAGCCTTTATATCTTCCAATAGATGATCAATGATGGTCATGGCTTCACAACGCCTTTCGCTTCCTCCAGCAAACCATTTTAATGGTGTCATTCTCATTTTCCTCCTGAAATTCGCTTATAAATTGAAAAACTATAATTCCTAACTCTCCAGCCAGTATTTTACCCAAACACCCTATGTAAAAAAGTCAGCAAAAATGGCAAGGTCGCTACAATATTATTGATCACATGCACTGCATAGGAAGGATAGATGCTCTTGGTATAGCGGGTCAAACCAGCAAAGATGATTCCAGATGTTGTAAAAACGAAAATATCTAACAGACTAGGCAGACTTGAAAAATGAGGAAGAGCAAACAAAATGGAAGGAAGAAGCAAATCAAGACCAAATCGCGAATCTTTAAAAAAGGCGTGTTGCAGTAATCCTCTATAGATTAACTCTTCCATCAGTGGAATCAGAAAGAACAGGGCTATATAGATACCTAGCTCTGCAAAGTTAGTCCCACTATAACCAATCAATACAGCCCAACCTTCAGCAGTTGACTGAACATGTTTAGCTGTCTGAACGTTAAAAGAGATCTGGAGCACTACCACTAATACTGTCAAAATCGAATACCAAAGCCATTTTTTTCTTGGAATGCGAAAGAGATAACCATGGCCTGTCTTAACCAGAATCCAAATCATGACTCCGATAAATAGCAAACTCAAGATATTTTGAATCCAGAAGAAATTGCCTATCTGGGAAGAAAATTGCCAATAGTTTTGGACAATAAGCGTCAGCTGAGAAAGACCAAATACGAAAAATAGGTAAGAGAAGACAGCACTCATTTTGAAAAGAAAGCGATATTTTTTCATAATAAATCCTCTATAGATGTATGTGTATCACATCGCATAAACCCTCAGAACCACTCTTTTCATGTTTACATCCTAAAAATCACTACCTCCCCTAGAGAACTAGGGAAGGCAGCGATCACATTTTTAGGAATTAGGAATGAATACACGAAATCAATCGATCTTATGATTTTTTGTTTTTCAAGAATTCGTCATATTGTTTTTGCATTTCGTTCAATACTTTTTCGTAGGCACCTTCAGATTTCAATTTTTCCATCAATTCTGGAATAGCTTTATCTGGGTCTACAGTACCAGTGTTGATAGCTGTATCGAATTGTTGCATTGTGTTAGAAATGGCTGAGATTTCAGATTTCACATTGTCAGTGTTAAAGATGAATCCAAGTGCTGGAGATTCTTTAGCTTCTGCCAATTGTTTCTTAGAATCTTCGATTTGTTGGTCTGTAACGTTTTCGTTGATGTAAAGAATCCAGTTGTTACCAGTGTTCCATCCACCCATGTGAGTATTTCCTTTGTAGCCATCAAGGACGCGTACACGGTTTTCTTTACCTTCAATTTTTTCCCAGTTCTTGCCTTCTGGACCGTAAACAAGACCGTTCAAGAGTTCTGGGTTCGTGTTCAAGAGGTTCAACACTTCCATTGATTTTTCTTTGTTCTTAGAGTTGTTTGAGATAACAAAGTTGGCAACTTGTGTTGTTTGATTTTTCTTGATAAAGTTAGTGATTGGTTTGATTTGGATGTCTTTGTTAGCAACACGTGAAAGCAAGCTGTTACCATAGTCAGCTGGTCCTACTGTTTCTTCACGAACAAACCAAGTATCTTGTTGAAGGTCAAATGAAGTGTCGCTTGTTGCTACGTCTTTTGGAATGTATCCTTCTTCATAGAATTTGTGAAGAGTCTTCAAGTGTTCTTTGAAACGAGGCACTTCGTAACGGTTTACGATCTTAGTAGTGTCTCCTTCAAGGTCGATAACAAATGGAAGTCCGTTTGGTACTGGGTAGTCAAAGTTATCAGATGGGATAAAGTTCTTCGTAACCGCAAATGGTACTACATCTGGAGCTTTTTCTTTGATTTGTTTCAAGACTGGCTCAAGTGTTTCGTATGAAGTGACACCTGAAATATCGATACCGTATTTAGCAAGAAGAGTTCCGTTGAAGGCAAAGTTTTGAGATGATGCAACGTTAGCTGCAACTGGTACTGCATAGATCTTACCGTTTACAGTGTTCCCTTTGATGTAAGCTGGGTCAAGTGCTTTGTAAAGCTCTGCTCCTTCTTTTTTATACAATTCTGTTAAGTCAGCATAAGCACCTTTTTGAGCATTTACGACATAGTTAGATGCAAATGCGATATCATAGTTTTCACCAGATGATGTGATAACAGACATTTTCTTATCATAGTCGCCCCATCCAAGGTATTGGATGTCCAATTTAGCACCGACTTTTTCTTCGATGATTTTGTTTGCATTTTCTAGCAATTCATCCAAGTTGTCTGGTTTGTCACCGATTTGGTACATTTTGATTACAGGTTTTTCACCTGAAGTAGTATCTGCAGCTTTTTTGTTGTTACCTGTAAGGTTTCCACAAGCAGCAAGACTTGCAGCCAAAGCGACTACGCTAGCAGATGCAAAAGCATATTTTTTCCAGTTTTTCATGATAAAAACTCCTTTTTTTATTTTTAAACTTATAAACGATTTAATGATTTTTAACTTCAGTCACTAAGATGAAGTTGGGAAGGGAGAAACGGTGTTTCTCAACAAGTGCTATTCTTTCACACCACCGATCGTCAACCCTTTAACAAAGTAGCGTTGGAAGAATGGATACAGAATCGCGATTGGAAGGGTTGCAACAACAACCATGGCCATACGACCTGTTTCTTTCGGTAGAGCAACTCCCAGTTGACCAGATAGGCCGACTGCTTTTGCAATGTAGTCCATATTTTGTTGGATTTGCATAAGCAAATATTGCAATGGATACAAGTTGTCACTTTTGATGTAAAGAAGGGCGTTGAACCAGTCGTTCCAGAAACCAAGAGCTGTCAAAAGCGTGATGGTAGCGATACCTGGAAGTGACAATGGCAAACAAATCTGGAAGAAGATCCGAGCTTCACTGGCACCATCGATACGAGCGGATTCGAGAATGGCTTCTGGAATGGTCTTCTTGAAGAAGGAACGCATCAAGATGATGTTAAATGGTGAGAGAAGCATTGGAACAATCAAGGCCCAAACGGTATCACCAAGTTGAAGCAGGCGAGTGACCACGATATAGCCTGGTACCAAACCAGCATTGAACAACATACTAAGAAGAGCGAAGATCGTAAAGAATCTGCGGTACTTAAAGGTTGTACGTGAGATGGCGTAGGCATAAGTGGTTGTAATGAAGACGTTGGTCACTGTTCCGACTACGGTTACAAAAACTGAGATAAAGAGCGCTTGGAGGATCTTATCTTTAAACTGAGCTAGGAACTGGAATCCATCTACACCAAACTTCGAAGGGAAAAAGCTATATCCATACTGGAGGATGCTCTTTTCGTCTGTCACCGAAATGATGATAACGAAGATAAAGGGCAAGATACAAGAAAGAGCGATCAAACCAGAGATGATACTAAAGAAGATATCTGCTTTCTTACTGAAGGAGTGAATGCCGACATTATCGATTTTTTCTTTTTTAATTTTCTTTTCTGCCATATTCTCCTCCTTTCTAGAACAAAGCTGAGTTTGGATCGACTCGTCTTGCAAGCAAGTTTGATAGGATAACCAGAATCAAACCGACTACTGATTGGTAAAGGCCGGCTGCTGAAGCCATACCGATATCTGCTGTCTGAGTCAAACCATTAAAGACATATACGTCCAAAACGTTGGTTACATTGTAAAGCTGACCAGCATTGTGTGGGATTTGATAGAAGAGACCAAAGTCTGCACGGAAGATATTTCCGACTGCAAGGATGGTCAAGACTGTTACAAGCGGAGTCAACTGAGGAATGGTTACATTGCGAATGCGTTGCCACTTGCTAGCCCCGTCCACTGTTGCTGCTTCGTAGTAGGTTGGATCAATTCCCATGATTGTCGCATAATACATGACACTGCTATATCCAAAGCCTTTCCAAATACCTAGGAAAAGGAGAAGATATGGCCAAATGCCTAAGTCAGCGTAGAAGTTGACTTCCTTCATGCCAATGGATGTTAGGAAATGGTTGAAGACCCCTTTGTCAATGTTTAGGAAGGCATCTGTAAAGAAACTGATGATAACCCATGACAGGAAGTAAGGGAACAACATAGACGTTTGGAAAATTTTAACCATTCTCTTAGAGCGGAGCTCACTGAGGATGATGGCAATCCCTACTGATACAATCAAACCGATAAAGATAAACCCGAGATTGTAAAGAACGGTATTTCGAGTGATGATAAAGGCATCTTTTGAACTAAACAAGAATCTGAAATTATCTAACCCGACCCATTTACTATTCACAATACTATCTATGAAACCATTACTGGTCATATGGTAGTCTTTAAAGGCGACCACATTCCCAAATACTGGAATGTAAAAGAATAGAATCAACCAGAGTGCCCCTGGTAAAACCATCAAGAGAAAGATCCAGTTATCTCTCAAGGTCTTTGAAAACTTTTTCATAATTTCCTCCCTTTTTATTCCTAAAAACTGATTTCATCGAATTTTTAGGTTTGATAACGATTACATTATTAGTATACTCCTATTTGAAGGCTAGGTTAAACTACTAATTATAGAAAAAACTCCACAAATTATTTTTTGTGGAGAAGTTTTTTATAAGAAATAGGTTTCACGAGAAACATTCTGACTCGGAAAAAAGACCTTTAAGTCGTATAAATCGTCGAAGCTGTCGCAATAGTGTGCCACTGGTTGGCTGTTGTGGCTGTAAATCCCTTGTCTGCGTAGAAGTCAGTAAATGGTAAGATTTCCACTTCTAACTCGTCGATGCGGTCAAGCTGACCAGCTAGATAAGCCTCGATGCGACTTTCTGCTCGCTTGATGCGTTGCAAGAGTCCTCCCATACGGATATCAACTGTGTCCAAGCCAAAGACCTTGCTTTCCTTCAACCATTGATGGCTAAAGAGGGCATGGAAATGTTCAATCTCGCTTCTGAGTTTTGGTAATTCTTGTCTGGCGATTTGCTGTAAGCTGACTTTGTCACCGGCTTTATAAGCTTCACGGATGCGTCGTCCCACATCCACTTTGCTACTTAAAATCTGGTTCAACTGGGCCTGAGTTTCAAAGAGATAAGAGTAGGCACCAGCTTTTTCTTTGATGTCAGAGAGAATCTCAGCTGCCTGAGCGAAGTGTGGTTTGTCCTGTTCAGGTGTCATGTGTCGATCAAGAATCGGACAGAGAACATCCTGATAAAAGACATAGCGGTTGGGATTGATCCCGCTGAGATTGCCTGGCAAGTCTGGTAAGAGGTTGGCTAGGTCGATCTGCATAAAGTCCTCAACTGATAGACCTGTATTGGTCTTGAAGTGGGCAGACAAACTGTCTAAGTCATTGCGGTAGCTGAGCTCTGCCCAAATTTGCAGACTTGGTAGAATAGAGAATTGGGCTGTTTCACCACCATTGTCTCCCCAACCCGTTACAATGACTTCTGTGATGTCGTTAGCACGACAGGCTTTGTTGGCTTCAAGAGCAATAAGACGGCTGAAATGGTTGTTGGGTGTGAAACCGATCCACTTCCAAGCACCACCTGCAAAGGCAAGGTCATGACTAATCTTGTGATGGTTGCGGAAATTGCGATTGTATTTTTCCTCGCTATCCTGATAATAGTCCCAGTAAACCAAGGTTACACGGTCTTTGAGACGATCTAGGTAGACACGAGTTTCCTCAGGAATCTCCACATCGCGATCGTACTGGCCATCTGCTGACATGAGTTTGAAGAACATATCACTCCACATCTGACAATGGAAACCATACTTGTCAGCAATATCTAATACGCGCTCCAAGTGTTGGCACATGAGGAGACTACGGTCCACAACACCGTTCAAAATGAGGTAACGTCCCAAACCAACCAAGTGGGCTTCGTCCATCCCGATATTGACTTTGCGAGTCTGCAGTTTAGATAGAGTGGCAAACATGCCATCAATCAGGTCATAAACCTTTTCTTCGCCAATAAGGAGAATGTCCTCCACATCACGGAGTTCTTGCACTTCCTTAACACCCCATTTGACAAAGGCTGACAAGTGGGCCAAGGTCTGGATGCAAGGCACAAAGGTCATGTCAAACTGCTGGGCGTAGGCTTCGATTTCCTGTAACTCTTCAGCTGAATAAGCTCCACGGAAGTAACCAAAGTAAGGTTGCCCCTCAATCTGGTAGGTGTCTTCCATATAAAGCTCAAATGTTGAGTAGCCCATGAGAGCCAAGACCTCAATCATCTGCTTGGCAGAAGCGACATTCAAAACTGCATTTCGAGAACAGTCTGCCATATAGGCCAACTCTTCATAAGCTGCCTTCTCTTCAATCTCTACTTTGTCACCTTCTGCTAGAGCTGTTGCCAACAAGGACAAGGCGCGGTAGAGTTGATGAGGTTTGCGATAGGTTAGTTGATAGTATCCACTTTCACCCTTGATAGAGATAGAGGCTTGGTCAGACTGAGCGACTGCCACTTCCACATCCGGTAGGGAAATGTGACTTTTTAAAACCTCAATAGCTTGCGCTTGTTTGGGACTAAATCCTGTAAATCTTACCATTGATTTTCCTCCTGTAGCCAGTTGACAAGGGCACCGTAGAGATTGGCATCTGCATGATAGGTGCAGGCCTGGATGACAGGTGCGACCGTGTATTCTTCGTAGGTTTCGACAAAAGCATCGACAGCTTTTTTGACGCCTTGGATAAAATCTGGATTTTGACTAATAGATCCTCCCAGACTAATGACATCTGGATCGATCAGATACTGGATATTGAGCAAGCCTTGAGCCAGATTACGGTTCATGCGCTCAATGGCTTCTTGGCAAAGGGCATTGCCTGCTGCAGCTTCTTGGTAAATCTTGCGACCGTCCCAGTCAGTCTGACCAGATTTTTCAATTACGTAGCGAACCATGTTTCCTGTAGAGGCTAGTAGCGACCAGTTGTTGAGTTTTTCAGCTGGTTCAATGGTTGTCATATAGCCAAACTCACCACCTAAGCCGTGGCGACCACGGTGAAGTTTGCCATTGATAATCATAGCTCCGCCAATTCCTGTCCCAATCACGACACAGGCTGCATTTTCAATCTCTGGGTGAGCCAGCAGTTCACTAAGTCCAACACAGTTGGCATCATTTTCTAGATGGACAGGTAGCTGATGATGAGCAAGAGCTTCATACCAAGAAAAACCGTGAATATAAGGCACGGCACTGATTCCCTCAATCACACCTGTTTCTTGATTGACCGCGCCTGGAACGCTCATAGCAATGCCCTTATAATCTTGTTCTGCCAAGCGTTGGTCTAGCCAAGTCAGTAAATCCTCCAAACTTTCTGGCGTTGGAGTACTTGTCTTATCTAGTATTTTTCCATCAGGAGTCAGACTGGCAAACTTAATCCCAGTCCCTCCGATATCAATGGTTGCAATGATCATTGTTCTTTACCGTAAAAAGGGGCGAATCAGCAGTTAGCCCTTACTCTTTCGCCCCTCCTTTCTATCTCATAGTATTAGTTATCAAACACTTTAAAACTATTAAATGTCTTCTTTTTTGATCAATTCTGTGCGAATCTCTTGTGGTGCTAAGAGTCCTGAATGAACGGGGTATGGTCGTTCAAGCAAGTCCAAAATGGTTTGTTGGTGTTCTGATATGCGAACATTTTCTTGACTCATATTGTAGTAACGGAGGACATATCCTTCTTCATTTTCCGCCACTTTAAAGGCTGTTGGGCAAACTTGTGGTAAGCTGAGTGCCGCATGACTCAAGAGGCTACCAGTCGCTGCCACACTTCCTTCTTGTTTAGCAACTTGAAGACTAGTGAATGGTGTTTGGAAGGCTTTGGCACGACGGAAAGCGGAGAAGCGTTCCCCTGCTTGGTGGCATTCAAGAGCAAACTCGACTTCAAACTCACGCAAGCACTGAGCCTCTGGTGTTGGGAAGTAACCCCAGTCACCTAGCTCACCTGAGGCACGAAGAATGGTCACTGCAATGGTGTCGTCTCCAAGGATTTCATACTCGTGCAATCCTTTATTGGCCACTGTAACCCCTTTTTCATCATCATAAAGACTGACAAAGGCTTGTTGGTGTTGAGGATTTTCAGGATTTTCCCAAGAAGCAGCTGGTTTGTTTGGTCTTGTCACCACCTCATAGATACTTTCAGAGTCATTGCTTGGACGAGTGTTATGAGTCTTAACCAAGAGACGGATACGGTGGTCCTTGGCTGTGTTAGTAAAGCGAGTCTTGAAACGAATTTGTGGATTGTCAACAAAGACGGTCATCTCTGTTTCAAGAAGAATGCTTGTCCATTCATCTGAGCGCCCAGCTTCACGCGTCATAAACTCGATGATGCCTCTCTGTTCCGCATCCAGTTTTTCGTCTGCACTTACTGGAATTGTCAATTCATGCTGGAGCAAGATCTTGGCAAAACGAGCTGTATTTTCCAAGACCTCATAGCCCTTAAGCTCTGCATAGATAGGTTCTGTTCCTTTTGGTTGGAAATAGATGTACTCATTTCCGATGTCACCACGGTCTTCAAAGCGAACAACATCCTCATACGCTTCATGAGTTGTCTTGTCGTAGACTGTGATAGTATCATCCACACTGACCGTTACAAATGGCGTATCAATCACTCCGTTTTGGTAAATACCGTCACGGTGTTCTTGTTGTCCTTCAAGCAATTGGAAGGTTGTCCAAGAAAGTGGTGCCAGATGAACAGGCACTGTCACGCGCACTTGTCGAGCGATACGAGCCTGACGGAACTTGTCTTTTGGCAAATCATACTCAAAATTAGCTCCCAGATCTTCGATTTTCGCTTCTACAGCATGCCCTTCTAAGTCTTCGACACGGTAGCTTGGCAAGGTCAAGGCTGCCATCTTCTTATAGCCTTCTGTTGGGTGCAATTCCTTGAAATCACAAGTCGCCACATCAATCACTGTGCTGACAGTATCAACCTTGTCATGCAAGCCTGTGTTGATGACCGTAAAGAGATGGTCGCTTTGGGCTTCGTGGGTTGCGATTTTGCCCTTCCACTCGTTGAGAAGATTGGTCTTAACGAAGTTTCCAACTTGGTTGACCTTGGCAAAACGTGTTTCCATCTCACGGTGAACCTCGTCCACACTACAGCCACAGATACTGTCATGTGGCGCATTTTGTAGAAGGACTTTCCAAGCATAGGTCAACTGGTCCTTATGGTTGTGACCACCAGTGATGACGGTCAATGGCTCCACCACTTGTTCTAGCAAGTTGCTATTTTCTTGGAAGGCTTGTTTGAGGTAAATGCGTGATGAAGAAGTATTGGCAAGTGTGTACCAACCATCTGTTTCTTGACTGGTCAACTCACCCGTAACGGTAGATAGTTGCTCAGGTAGAGCACTTTCTACTGCATGAACATAGTCATCAAAGGAACTATGCACAAAAGTCACATCTGGGAAGAGTTCATTGGCCACACGAATGGCTTCGCTCAGATTGCGCTGTACAGGCTGGTGGTCACAGCCGTTCATCATCAACCATTGGTTGGTCGAAGCATAGTCACGCACGTCTGACAATTTTTGTTTCCAGAAGGTCAGGGCTTCATCCTTATCAACTGGAATTTCATTTCCATTACTGTACCAGTTGGCAAAGAGGATACCGAGGACACGACTTCCGTCTGCACCCTGCCAGTACATTTCTGAAAATTGGGAAGTAAACTGCTCATCTTCGAGGACTTGGTTGTCAAATCCAATCGGCTTCACACCACGCCCAAAAGCTGCCACGTGAATGCCTGATTTCTGAAGGATTTGAGGAGCTTGTCCCATATTTCCAAAGGTATCTGGGAAGTAACCAATCTGAGTGGATTTGCCCCATTTTGCACATTCTGCTTGACCAATCAAGGTATTGCGGACGTTGGCTTCACTTGAAATCAAGTAATCATCCTGCAAGATGTAAAAGGGACCAATTTTGAGTTTGCCTTCGTCAATGTAACGTTGGACCTTGTCGCGATTTTCAGGGCGAATTTCCAAATAGTCATCAAGGACAATGGTTTGGCCATCCAAGTGGAAACTCTTGAACTCAGGGTCATTTTCAAAAAGGTCAAAAAGATTATCAAATAATTCCACCAACTGCATACGGTGGCTTTCAAAAGGTAAGTACCACTCACGGTCCCAGTGACTATGTGAGATAATATGTACAACAACATTTTCCATGAAGTAAAACCTCATTCTAAATTTAAATTTTAACGTTTTAAATGTAAAGGTGTGATTCTGACACGAATCGGTGAAACTAAAGCGAGCTCCTTATACTCAATAAAAATCAAAGAGCAAACTAAGAAGCTAGCCGCAGTCTGCTCAAAGCACTGCTTTGAGGTTGTGGATAGAACTGATGAAGTCAGTAACCATACCTACGGCAAGGCGAAGCTGACGTGGTTTGAAGAGATTTTCGAAGAGCATTAGCGGATATCTAGATAATCCAAGACTAATTCACAGAACATCATGTTGGCCCAAGAGAACCATTCACGAGAGTAGAGAGTTGGGTCGTCCACGTGGAAGCTTTCGTGCATAACACCTGTGCCACCATCGCAAGCAACGAGCTGATCGAGCAAGAATTTCTTCTCTGCCTTATCTCTTGTTGTCAAGCCTTGGATAGAGAGGGCAATGGGCCAGATATAGCGATAGAAGGTATGAGAACTTCCGAGACCGCTAGCGTATTCTCCTTGGTAGAAGTATGGATTTTCAGGGCTCAGAATGGTCCGACGAGTTGCTTGGTAAACCTCATCGTCAATGTCGCAGTAGCCCAGATAAGGCGCAGCCAACAAACTTGGTACGTTTGGGTCATCCATGATGCTAGCATTCCCTAAACCATCCACTTCAAAGGCGTAAATCTTTTCACCCTTGCTGTTAGTGGTGTAAGCGTAGTTTTCGATTCCTTCTTGGATTTCAGCTTGCAGGCGTTTAGCGTCTTCCACGATGTTTTGGCTATCAGCTAGGTCTAGTTCTGCAAAGATTTCTTGCACATAACCCAAGACTACTACCGCAAACATATTGGACGGAATCAAATAGCTATACTGACAGCAGTCATCACTCGGTCGGAAAGCTGACCAGGTCATACCTGTCACTGCAAAATCAGGTCCAAATCCATCATTTACCAAGGTGTCTTCCTTGCGGTCCGTATCACGGACAAAACGATAAGGTGAATTGTTGTGGTCTTGCTCCACTGTCCATAGATGAAGAATTTCCTTGGTCGCTGCGACAAAAGTCTCATCAAACTGACTGGTCTCGCCAGTCTCTTTCCAAAGGAGATAAGCCAACTGCAAAGGATAGCAAAGCGAGTCCACCTCATACTTGCGTTCCCAAATCCAACCATTAAGGTCCGTGTGGTCAGTCTCGTGGTGGCCCTTCCAGTTCTCCTCAATATTGAAGGAATTGGCATACGGATCCTTGAGCACCAAGGTCATCTGACGCTTGACCAAACCTGAAATGGTCTGGCGCAAGAGAGGATCTCTTTTAGCCACATGAAGGTAGGGTCTGAGTTGGGCTGTCGAATCCCGAAGCCACATGGCAGGAATATCCCCAGTCAATACAAAGGTTGAGCCATCTTCTAGGATCTCGACCGTATTGTCCAAGGTGTCTGTATAGCAACGCTCAAAGACATCCACCCACTCCGGATGGTCCTTAGCCCGCTCTGCTACTTCATCCAGCCATTCTCTAACAATTTCTTTCGAATAAGTCATCGTGCAGTTTCCTCTTTCAAACAAGTTTCATGTTCAGTATATAGTTTTTGAGACAGAAAATACATACACAAATGATAGTCATTTTTCTACAAAATTGCTTACTTTCGAACGCCATATCTAAAGGTCTCATTTTTCTGATATAATGTAGAAAAACAGCTAAAGGAAAGACTATGAAACCACTACTTGAAACCATCGATACCCGCTTTGGGACTGCTAGCAAGCATGCCTTTTCTCGAGGAAATACCCTGCCCTACACAGGCGTCCCTTTCGGGATGAATTATTTTGTGCCCCAGACCAGTGATCAGGAGGAAGCTTGGCTTTTCGATCCGCATCTACCTATTTTTCAGGGGATTAGATTAACCCACCAGCCCAGTCCTTGGATTGGCGACTACTCTTGGCTCCTTCTGACACCTGTCACAGGCCATCTGGGTGGAAACAGCCTCTTTCACCGTCAATCCTCCTATGATAGGGATAAGGCCTCTTTCCAACCTCATTATCTGAAGATTTTCTCCCTGCGCTATCAGATTGAAACCCAGCTTACACCGACTTGCTATGGCGCTTCTATTCGTTTGGAGCAAAAGCAAGGCAAAGCCCTCTCCCTCTATCTTCACGCAGCAGATGAACTGACAGGAGAACAAATAGATAAGCGGACTCTTGCCCTGCGTCAAGAGGGAAAAACAGAGACCAACAAAAATCCGCTGATACTGTTTACTGCTTTACAAATGAATACGGATATTCTTGCTATCACACAAGAAGAGGGAGACTGGCGAATTGACTTAGCAAGCAGTCAAGCCGAGATTCAACTAGCAACTTCTTTCATATCGCCTTCTCAAGCGCTGCTTAATCTACCTCAAAAGGACTTTGATAGCTGTAAAGCAAATGCCCAAGCAGACTGGGAAAATCTCCTCCACCGTTTTGATATCGTGGAGACAGGGGAAGCCGACCGAACCTTTTTTGATCACTGCCTCTACAGACTCTTCCTTTTCCCACAGACATTTTATGAGGTGAACGAGTCAGGGCAGGCCATCCACATGGATTTGTCTACTGGTACTGTCAAGCCCGGTGTCCTCTTTAGCAACAATGGTTTCTGGGATACCTTCCGCACCACCTTCCCCCTCTTTGCCCTTATCATACCAGAACACTATCACCGCTTTCTAGAAGGTTTCCTCAATAGCTACCGCGATACTGGTTTTCTTCCAAAATGGCTAGCCCCAGATGAACGCGGCATGATGCCTGGCACTCTTTTAGACGGCATTATCGCAGATAGCGCCTGCAAGGAAATGGCCCCCGACTTGGAAGAAGAACTCCTCCAAGCCATGCTGGAGACAGCCAGCAAGTCCGACCCTCTCGGCATCAATGGTCGCCACGGACTAACCCAATACCAAGAGCTTGGCTACCTCTCTACCGACCACCACGAAAGCGTCAGCCACACTCTAGACTACGCCTATAGTGACTTTTGTATCGCTAGCTGTGCCGAAAAGCTTGGTCAGAATGACATCGCGGAAACTTATAGAACTGCGTCTCAAAATTACCGCCATCTATTTGACGCTAAGACAGGTTACATGCGTGCGCGAGACAGCCAAGGCAACTTCCGCCCTGACTTCTCTCCCTATAGTTGGGGACGCGACTACGCCGAATGCTCTGCCATTCAAGCGACTTTAGGCGTCCTCCATGACATCCCAGGCTTAATCCAGCTTATGGGTGGAAAAGAAGCCTTCAGCAATTATCTTTTGAAAGCCTGTCAGGACGCTCCTCTCTTTGAGACGACTGGCTATGGTTACGAGATTCACGAGATGAGCGAGATGGCTACCGCTCCTTTTGGGCAAATCGCCATTTCCAACCAGCCTAGCTTCCACATTCCATATCTCTTTCGCTATAGCAACTATCCAGACTACACTGCTCTACTCATCAAGTCGATACGTCAGAAAGCCTTTCACCCCAGCTGGCAAGCCTATCCTGGCGATGAGGACAATGGCAGTCTCTCTGCTTGGTATATCTGGTCAGCTCTCGGATTCTATCCGACCTGTCCAGGAAAACCCAGTTACGACCTCGGAATCCCTCTCTTTGATCACCTCCGTATCTACCTGGCTAAGGAAAATAAATGGCTGGATATCCATGCCGAGCAAAACCACAGCCATTTCAACTTTGTCAAAGAATGCCGATTGGACAAGAACATAGTATCTAGCCTTCAACACCAAGACCTCTTGAAAGCTGAGCAACTGACCTTTACACTTAGCTGGTTGCCAAATCACTCATAACCAAAAGAACCTTTGCATCGCGCAAAGGTTCTTCTTTTATGAAACTTGGACCTGAAGCTGGTCAACAAGCTGACCATCTACCGTCAAATTCAGATAAAAATCTAAGCTTTTATCTCCTACAAAATACAAGGTTGGTATCGTCAGCCTTTTTTCAATCTCGCCAACTTGAAACGCAAGGACTTGAATCTCGTCCCGATAAGCGACACCATGCACACCCGTCCCTGGTTGAATCGAAATCTTAGCTTCTAAAGGACTGCTAGATTCTATGCGCTTCACTGTAAAGTGGACATTTTCTCCCTTGGTCACAGCTAGACTTTTTTCTGAAAACTCTAGTTGCTGAATAGCTTCTTTTCTCGACAAGGTAGGTGTTTTATAGAGTGAAATTTTGGCCAACAAAGGCAAAGCCTGTGCCTCTGTAATGGTCACACGTATCTTCTGCGCCTCAACGACTGATCCTCGTAAGAGACGTTTGTAGCCAACAGTATAACCAGAGCCAAACTCCTGCCAGGCACCATCCAGCTCTACCTGAACATGGAAAGCAGCTATACGTTGCCCCAACTTCAAATCTTCTCTTAACTCAATCACATCAAAAGCTTTAGGAGCCCCTAAATCGAGCTCTAACTGAATTGGCAGTTCTACATCACTAGCCCAAGAACTGGTCTCTAGTCCATCTGTCAGGTGGCAACAAGCAAAGTCTGCTGATAGAGCAGGACCAGATACCTTGGCTCCCAAAGCCAAATCTTCTTTATAGAGCTCGTCACGGTAGGCTCTAAATTCATACAGTCGCTGGATATCCCGTTCATCAAAGAGACCATCTTGGTTTGGCGGGATATTGAGCAAGAGAGGGGTTCCCCGCCCCACTGAGTGAAAGTAGATTTCGATCAATTCCTCGAGAGATTTGGAATCCTGATCCTCATGGTAAAACCAACCCGGCCGAAGGGAAACATCTGCCTCGCCGATTGAAAACAGCGTTCCTGAGGGATCACCGTGCTGTAGATAATCTAATGCAGCCTCTGTCCCCAACTGGTCGGGCTTGACTTTTTGCCACAAGGGATCTCCTGCATAGCCTCGTTCATTTCCAATCCAGCGAATACTAGTTCCCTCAGTTGAGAAAATCAAACAATCGCCCTGCAAGTCACGAATGGTTTCAAACCAGGTCTCAAACTCATAGTTGACCTTCTGAGCCCCTTCGCCTCGAGCACCATCCATCCACACCTCAGCAAATTTCCCAGCATTCCCATAAGTGGGATTTGATAATATTTCCTTCAACTGAGCCAGATAATAGGCATTGTAGTCCGCTTCTCTGTCCACATGATAGAGGAGACTATGGGCATCCCAAGGAGATAAATAAACTCCCATATTCATGTCAAACTCAGTTGCAGCTTGGGATACTTCAAGGAGCAAGTCCCCCTTTCCATCCCTCCAAGGGCTGGCCTTGACCGAATAATCTGTATGTGCTGACGGATAGAGCACAAAACCATCGTGGTGCTTAACCACCAAAATCAGTTTTTTAAAACCTGTTTCTTTGAGTACTCGAACCCATTCACGCGCATCTAACTTGGTCGGGTTAAAGCGCTCAGGATCCTCCTGTCCAGTCCCCCATTCTTGGTCATAAAAGGTATTAGGACCGAAGTGGATAAAGGCTGCTAGCTCATCGCCCAGATAAGCTAGCTGGGCCTGACTTGGTAATGGTCCGTTTGGTTTTATATTCGTCATCATCTCATATCTCTTTCTCTTATCAATTTGCTTATTCAAAAAGTTATCCACAACCTGTGGATAAGAAAACATACCTAAAAACTAGTTTTTTCAGACTTCAGCCCTTAGACTTTGGACCTGTTCCTCTAAACAGACCTTTGTCAAATAGCTCTGTACTCGGTTTCCGCTAACTTTCTAGAAAGTCACTAATATACGGAACTATTATCAGGATACTTCATCACCCTGAGTTGTATGTCATTTCCCCTAAGACTTATCCACAGACTGTGAATAAACTATTGTTCCAGGCCACTCTCTCCTTGACTATAACAAAAAGCGATAGCAGCGTCAATATGACTAAGATTCCTTCCTAAATCCCCTGAAAAGATTCTATAATTTGTACAATCGTAGCTTTTGTATTTGCCAGCTAGTTAGAATCAACCAGTAGAAAATGACTACTTTGTCACATTGTGAACAGCACAACTGTGGTACTATAATACCTAACAACCTAATCATTTCTAGCAAAAAATCCCGCAGATTTGCGGGATTCTCTCTTGCATCAATGCGCCAACATTTCTTGGGCGATTTCTTGGCCAGATAGGTTATCTGGGTAGTAGGTTGGCCAGTTATCCATCTCTTCAAAGAGGGCTTCTTGGCTAGTACCTCCAAAGAAGATATGGAAATGTTCTGCCTTAACTGGGGCGATATTGTGGTCACTAAACTGAACATACTTGAACTGTCCAGCGTCCGCATCCGTCGCTTCAAAGAGGAAGCGCACGCCACGATTGCCTTTCTTATAAGTCAAAATTTTCTTGCCGACATACTTGTAGGTGAACTTCTTGCTTTGGCCACCTTGAACAAATTCCATAGTGTTGTCCGTGATGTTAATCTTGGTCACATCTGTCTGATAACCTTTTCTATAGTAGGCCTTGTACTCATCCTTGGTCATCTTGCCAGTCAACTTAGCCTTGTAGTCAAAAACTTGATCGAAGGTTCCATCCTCAAGGAAAGGATAAACTGACTGCCAGTTACCAACATAGTCACTCAAGGTACGGTCTTTGACAGCTGCATCCTCAAAGTAACCATTGTGAACTGTCTTGGTGTTTTCTTCCTTCTCTGGCTCAATTTCTGGTCCTTCTTGGTCCGTTGTTTGTTTCAAAGCCTTGAGGTTTTTCTCCATGATAGAGATGTAATTTTCTCCCGCCTTGGTGTCCTCTTCTGTCAGACTTTCTAAAGGATTGAGGACATCTGTTTTGACACCTGCCTCTTTTGAAAGTGTATTGGCTAGGGCTTGTGAGGCATTTTCTTCAAAGTAGATATAGGCGATCTTATTTTTCTTGACGTACTCTGTCAATTCCGCTAAGCGAGCTGCTGATGGCTCTGCATCTGGAGAAAGGCCTGAGATAGCGACTTGCTTGAGACCATAATCCAAGGCAAGGTAGTTAAAGGCTGCGTGTTGCGTTACAAAGCTCTTTTGTTTGGCTTGAGACAAGCCTTCTGCATAAGCCTTATCCAAGGCTTTCAATTTTTCGATATAGGCAGCAGCATTCTTCTCAAAGGTTTCTTTTTTATCAGGATAATCTGCTGACAAGCTGTCACGGATATGCTCTACCAGTTTAATGGCACGAACTGGTGATAACCAAACATGGGGATCGAACTCATGGTGATGGCCTTCTTCTCCATGGTCATGGTCTCCCTCTTCTTCCTCACCACCTGGCAAAAGTAACATATCGCCTGTCGCCTTGATGGTTTTCACCTTTTTCTTATCCAAAGTATCTAGCAATTTTGGAACCCAAGTTTCCATATTTTCATTTTCATAGACGAAGGTATCTGCGTCTTGGATTTTAGCAACTGCCTTGGCAGACGGTTCGTATTCGTGAGGTTCTGTACCAGCACCGATTAGGAGTTCTACATTAGCAGTATCTCCTGCGACTTGCTTGGTAAATTCGTAGACAGGGTAAAAGGTTGTCACGATATTTAGCTTCCCATTTGCCTGTTTTTGATTGGAACAAGCCACTAAAAACAGGGCACATAGACTAGCTAGTAGTAAGCTCAGTTTTTTCATTTCATTCTCCTATTTGATAAAACGTTTCAGTAGACTGACTAATAAAAAGACAGCTACAAAGATAATGGTAATACTAGCGCTGGCAGGGGTTTCCGCATAGTAGGAAATATAAAGTCCTGCCACCATTCCCAAAAAGCCAATAGCACTGGCTAGCAACATAACGGATTTAAAGTTTTTCCCCAGACGCAGGGCAATACTAGCTGGCAAAACCATGATGGTCGATACCAGAAGAGCTCCTGCCGCAGGAATCATAAGGGCAATGGCTACCCCTGTCACCATGTTAAAAAGAATGGACATGGTACGAACGGGCAAGCCATCCACAAAGGCCGTATCCTCATCAAAGGTCAGGATGTACATTGGTCGCAAGAATAAGAAAGTCAAGAATAAAACGACCGCCGCAATGGCAAAGAGGAAAATCACCTGCTCCCGGCTAATGGTCACAATCGAACCAAAGAGATATTGGTCCAAACTCATAGAACTAGAACTTTTACCCTTACTCATGACAATCAGAGACACTGCAAGTCCTGTTGACATGAGGATGGCAGTCCCGATTTCCATAAAGTTCTTATAGACTGTCCGGAGATACTCCAGAAAAACCGCTGCAATCAAGACAATAGCAATGGTTGAAATAGTTGGAGAAATTCCCAAAACCAGACCAAAGGCTACTCCTGATAGAGAAACGTGACTGAGGGTATCGCTCATGAGACTCTGACGACGTAAGATAAGGAAGGTACCAAGAACTGGAGAAAAGAGACTCATGGCAATGACAGCCAAGAAGGCACGCTGCATGAAGTCATAAGATAACAAACTAAGCATGGTCCACCTCCTGGTCGCTTTCGTGAACGTTAAAACAACGCCATGGCGAGTCTTGATTGCGCACTAGATGGATATTGCGATCCGCATAGTCCTTGACCTCCTCAGGGTCATGGGTAATCATCAAAACAGCCTTGCCATGATGGTGGGCACTGTGGTGCATGAGTTCGTAAAATTCATTTTTGCTTCCTGCATCCATCCCTGTTGTCGGCTCATCCAAGACAAAGATATCTGGGTCAGAAGCAAACATCCGTGCAATCACTGCTCGTTGCTTTTGCCCACCCGAGAGGGAGCCAATTCGTTTATCACGGTGTTCCCACATACCAACTGAGTCTAGACTAGCCTTGATATGCTCCTCATCGTGGGCATTCAAACGACGGAACCAGCCCTTTCGCGGATAACGACCCGACTTGACAAATTCATAAACCGTACTTGGAAAGCCAGCATTAAAACTGGCAATCTGCTGGGGAAGATAAGCTATCCTAAGCTTTTTACCATGAGTATTTGTTTTTGAGATGGTTACCTTGCCAAATCTTGGCTGCAAGATGCCTAGACTAGCCTTGATCAGCGTCGTCTTGGCAGCTCCATTTTCACCAGTCAGGGTGACAAACTCCCCACTATCAACACTGTAGTTGATGTGCTCGAGGACAGGCTCTTTGTCATAATAGAAAGACAAGTCCTCTACTGTAATATACCGCATTATTTGATTTCTCCTACTAAAGCAGTTAAAAACCGCTGGATAACTTCTTGTTCATTTGGAGTAAACTGACTTGCTACTTGTTCATAGGCTAAGAGCGTGTGTTCATGATGATGGTGGTGTTCTGCCGCTACTGGTCGAGCTAGCTCTGTCAGTTGATAAAAGATTACACGCGCATCCTTAGGATCTCTGGATGTCTCTAACATACCCTCTTTGACTAAAAACTTGATAGCCTTGGTCACTGCCGCCTGACTGACATTAAGGCGACGGGCCAACTCCGAGTTAGTTAGGGATTCTTCTGACAAGAGCATGAGGATGTGCTCCTGAGTGTTGGTCAAGGCTACGTCACTTGTGCAATGCCCGATCAGAATTTCATGCTGGTTCTCAGATCTCAAGATCACCTCGTTTAAAAAGTTATCGATTTCCTGTGCAAGCTGTCTCATGTGTTACTCCTTCCCTAGCTATCTTTTTCGTAAAAAACTTAGATAGCCACCGATTCTTTACTGGTTAATTATATCATAAACCAAAAAAGAGTCAAGGGAAAAGGGCGTAAAAACGTTTCCCTAGACTCTTTTAGATGTGAAATTTAACCTATTTTTGCTTTGGTTTTCGACTCGATAAGATACCTGCCAAACCAGCTACCATTCCCATCAAGAGCAAGAAGATGGACTGTTCACTTCCTGTATTTGGGAGAGCTTTTTCTGAGACAACCGCTTTCTTGCTAAATTGACCTGCCACCTCATAAGTAAGTGGCACATTCGTAGTCGCATCGCTAGCAGCTGCATTCGTTTGAGGCGTTTCTACTGGTAGACTAAAGTTTTTAGAATCCACAGAAATTGTCCGTGAGTTCGGGTTGATCTTTTCATACTGGGTCAAGTCAGCGGTTTTAAGATACTCTTCAAAGGCTGCATCCATAGACGGGCCTTCTTCACGCGCGCCACCCAACATAGTGTAGCCATCACCACCCGCAGCTAGGAAATCATTGGTTGCAAGATAGTAGGTTTTTGCAAGGTCCAGTATTTCATAACGACCAGTTGTGCGGTTTTTGACCTGGATGGCCAAGACACGTTTACCTGATGGTAGGTTGGTATCATAGTAAACCTTCACACCTGAAACTTGCAAGAAGCCACCACTTGGTTCTAGCAATGGTTGTCCGTTCTCATCCAAGACCTTCTTGCCATCTTTATCGACCTGCAAGATAGATCCGAGGGACTTTTCAAACATATCCAATACTTGTTGCCCAGTCACTTGGATTTGTGAGATGGTATTTCCAAACGGAAGAACGGCAATAACATTTCCTTTAGTGATTGGTTTGCCTTTTGCAATGGTTTCACGCAAGCCACCACCATTTGTCACAGCGATGTCTGTCGGATGGCTAAATCCTGTTTGACCATACTGATAGAGGGAGTCTGCTACGACGTTTCCGAGGTTGGTTTCACGGACTCGAACATTTTCACGATCACCGTTGAGTTCTACAGGGCTGTTTGAAACGACTTCAACAGCATTTTCAGCATCGTATTTTTGTTTAATGTCTTTGACTAGTTTTTCAACTTTTGGATTGGCAGTCAGTTTCTTAGCATCAGCAGCCACAATCAACGTAGGATTGCCCAAAAGCTGACGTGATTTGTAGATAACTTTCCCAATATTATGAAGGTAACTTCCTGTTTGGTTATAAGTAACATTATCTCCATAGGTTGTTGATTCTACTGTATGAGAGTGACCATCGATTACTGTTACACGTTTCCCTTTCAAACGAGGATTTTTAGACAAGGCTTCTGCCAAGGTTGAACCACGCCATTCGACTGGAGTTGTAGTATCTACACCGAGGTGAGCGAGCACAACATAGTGTTTGTAGTCCTTGCCCTCTGCACGCGCCTTGGCTTGAACTTCTTCGATGACCTTATTGACTTCAGAGATTGGATCTGTAAAAGTTACCCCTTTAATGTTTTTAGGGTGGGTTTTTGTAGCAGTTTCAGATGTTGTCACACCGATTACAACAAATTCATCACCTTCCACAGTCTTATCTTTATCAACGATTGTAGAAGCTTCAAAAAGACGAGCTCCATTGACATAGGTATTTGAACTAAGTAATGGGAATTTCAAGATTTCCTTGTATTTTTTAACTTCGTCCAAACCAAAGTCAAACTCATGGTTTCCTACTGCCATGGCATCATACTGCATCTGATTGAGAATTTCAGCACGCGCTTCACCCTTTGTAGAGTTGGAAATCGGTAAACCTTGGAAGGCGTCTCCAGCATCTACGACGAGAGTCGTTTGATTTGATTTCGCGCGTTCCTGCTCAATGGCAGTCGCTAACTTGGCATCTCCAATTACTCCCTTTTCCTCTACAATACGACCATGGACATCATTGGTGTGTAAGATAAC
Source organism: Streptococcus oralis (assembly GCF_015561235.1). GTDB lineage: Bacteria > Bacillota > Bacilli > Lactobacillales > Streptococcaceae > Streptococcus > Streptococcus oralis_BK. The sequence goes on from NZ_JADMTC010000001.1 coordinate 1,442,226, forward strand.
GGTGTCCTTTTCTTCGCTTTTAGTAGATTCAGCAGGAGCTGACGGAGCTTCTACAGGTGCAACTGCTTCTGAAGTTGCCGAAGTTTCCGGTACCGCAGGGCTCTCAACAGGAGCTGAAGTCGCCGACGTAGCAGGAGTCGCTACAACAGCTGAACTTTCTGCAGGAGTTGTTGCTTCCTCAGCGTAGACTTGTCCAGCTAAAAAGGGGATGGGGCTAATAGAGCTGTCGACAAGACAGGTAACAAAGAACGTTTATTCATTTTGAAATCCTTTTCTTTTTCTCTTTTTTATACGCTATTTCTAAAAATTTTGAAACTTTTGACCTATTTGCATCTTAAATATTCGCCATTTAAACAAAAAAGTCTGGGTTCAAATCCCAAACTTTTAACTCTTTTTATTGGAAATCTTTGATATTCCCATCATAGGTCGCCCAGTCCTTGCTAAAGAAGCGGTCATTCATCTTATAGTCTGGAGCTGGAGTCGGATCCGTCAAGAAAGGATTGACAACCTTATCAAAAGCCAGCCAACCTAACCATCCTAGATGAATGGTATCCTTAACAAAATAAGGGTCCCCTCCATTTTTTGAAAAATCAGCAATATTGGTAAAACCCTGACTTTCTAATTGGTAACGAATTTTCTCCACTGCATGCTGGTACATCTCTTCGCTGAGCCCTGTGTACTCCATCCACTTCTTGTTAACCGGCTGAATGACAAAGAGCACATTGACATTCGACTTAGCAAATTGATTGAGGACCAGCTGCAAATCATTGTACTCAGAGGACTTGAGGAAGTTGTAATTTTTTTGATATCCTTCCCACTTTTTTAAATCCTTTTGAATCTCTCTCGTATAGAAATGATTTTCCATCCCTATATCGTTATTGGTCGTATTTGCTTCTGCGTCCTTACGAACAATTTTTTCTAACTCATTATAAGAAAATTGATCCGGAAGATCTTTTAAATAGTTCTCCACGTGTTCCTTGTACTTGAGTTGTCCTCGAATGGAGAATTGTCCAAAGAGAGCGGATTGTTTTTCGTTGAATCGCGCAAAAAGATCAATAGCAACCTGATCAACATCTGATAATTCTTCACCCTTTGACAGTTTTTGAACAATGCCTTTTAATGCAACATTAGGATTCTGCTTTAACAATCGAATAGCCGCATGCTTTGCAGCAATGTCACCAGATTGATTTCCCAAAAAAGCTGTCAATTGGTCACTGTTAAAAAATCTCTGAAACGCTGCGGGTTCATAATCTGTCTCCGTAAACCACTGAGGCGAAATCACAAATACAGCCTGCTTATTCTCTATTTCTGGCAAAATTTGCTGTAGACCAAAATATTGATTTAGAGAGGCTGCTCCTGCTTGACCTAGAAAGTAAGGACGATAGGGACGATGATATTTTTCCGCTAAAACAGCTGGATGGACACTATCAAATCGAATCCATTCACTAGACCCTAGAAAAGGAATAAAACGCATATTTGGATCCGTAAGAGCCCTTACCTTTTGGCTTCTCTCTTTAAAACTCTCTATACTAACAGAAGCCGCTGAGTACTTCTCCTCCGTCAGATTATGACTTGTTGTACTTGGATAAAAAAAGATGAGTAAAAGAATCAAAAGGCCAGCAATGAAGATAGGACCGAAGATCAGCCACAAGCGTTTAAGCATTCTTCAACTCCGTGATACCTGCTACGATTTTATTAGCCGTATTCCAGTCATCGCGACCGAACTCCGTCACTGGAACACGAATGTCAAAACGGTTTTCAATCTCAACGATCAATTCAACCGTTCCCATGCTATCCAAAACACCAGCATCAAAAAGATCTTCATCCATCATGTCAGAAACATCTTCCATAAACAACTCATCAATAATTTCAATAACTTCTGATTTGATATCCATTTTTCATATCCTTTTATTTTTTAAACCATAAATCATTCAAAAATCCAGAAAAGATTAAGAATGAAACCATTACGACATGGAAGGTGACAACCATACCAAGCAACTGAATCCAGCGATTCTCAGGTAAGGAACCCTTCCCAGCTTTTTTCCGTTCTTTATTAAGCGCTTTTTTCTTACGAACCCAAGCATCATTGATAACCAGTCCAATCCCATGAAAAAGTCCATAGGCGATGTAATACCAAGTCACACCATGCCAAAACCCCATAATCAGCATATTGAGGATATAAGCTACACTTGAGGTCACATTGCGATTTTTAAAGATCTTCTTTCTGGTCATGATCATCACCATCCGCATAAAGACAAAGTCACGAAACCAGAAAGACAGACTCATGTGCCAGCGATTCCAAAACTCTTTTAAATCCCTTGACAAAAAGGGCTTGTTAAAGTTGATAGGACTATGAATCCCCATCAAATTGGAGATGGCTAAGGCAAACATAGAGTAGCCCGCAAAGTCAAAGAACAAGTCTAGACCAAAGGTATACATCACCGCCAGAGCATAATGATTAAAGAAACCACCTGTCTGTAAGGCCAAATTTTTCAGCGGAGGCAGTAATATCTCTCCTAAAACATGGGCCAAGATAAACTTGTAAAGGAAGCCAAGCATGATATACTTGACAGCCTCTTCTAGCATGTCCATCAACTCATCCCGTTCAGGAATGGTCTCATAATTTTCATTGAAGCGTTTAAAACGATCAATGGGACCACTCGAGAAAGTTGGCATAAAGAGAAGAAAACGCAAGAATTGCCAGACGGTTAAATCCTTGATGACACCGTCTCTCAGTTCAACGATAATCCCAACTGCACGAAAGGTCAAGTAAGAAATCCCTAAAAATCCAAACAAAGATTGAGATCCATGAATAGCAGGAGATACTTTCACAAAGACGATTGGCAATAGAGATAAAAAGCTAACCAGATAAAATATCCATTTACTATCCCGTTGTTTCCTGTACCTTTTGTAGAAAGATACAAGCAACACTTGCCAGATAACATAAAGGATAAGAGCACTTATTTGATTCGTCTTTCCACCGACCAACATGGTGACGATAAAGAAGAGACTAACGAGCACCTCATACCAGGCAAAACGTTTCTTGAAAAAAAGACCAATAAAGATAGGTAAAGTCGCAACAATTACGTATAAAAAGTACTGAAGGTCACCATAAGGTTCCAAATGAGGTAGCTGTTTATAAAGCTCCATCATCGGCTGTTTACCTCGTTAATCAAGCCCTTGATGTCAATTTTACCATTAGGCGTTAGCGGCAAACTGTCTCGATAGAGAAACTTAGACGGCATCATATAAGACATCATGATATCAGCCAAGTCTTCCTTGATAGCCTTGGTAATATCGATATCACGTTCAAACTGCTGACGGACACCGTCTTTTAGGATGACATAGGCCAGTAGATTTTGTACCTTGTGGTCCTTATTATAACGTGGGACAGCAACAGCCGACTCGATAAAGCGAGACTTGTTGAGGTTTTGAGAAACATCTTCAAGCTCAATACGATAACCATTAAACTTAATCTGGAAATCCATGCGTCCACCGTAGAGAAGCAAGCCCTCATCTGTCATAGTTCCTACATCCCCTGTGTGGTAGGCTGGAAGACCTTCGAACTCAAAGAAAGCTTCTGCCGTTTTTTCAGGATTGTTCATATAGCCTTTTGAAACAGCTGGTCCAGAAACGATGATTTCTCCCTGTTCACCATTTGGCAGTTTATTGCCTTCCTCATCAATGATAAAGGTTGGAGAATCAGCCTTGGTATAGCCGATTGGAAGGCGTTTGAGATTCGTCAACATCTCATCCATTACAGCAACAGCTGACAGGGCTACTGTCGCTTCTGTTGGACCGTAAGCATTGATGATACGGGCATTTGGGAAACGCTCGCGCAGTTTTTGAGCTGTTTTGACCGTCAATTCTTCACCATCAAAGTAGAAATGCGTGATTCCTGGCATTTTCTCGCTATTGAAGTCTTCTGACAACATGGCCATATCTGCAAAGGACGGTGTTGAGGTCCAGATAGCAATCGGGAGTGAAAAGATGGTTGCAAAAAGTTTTTTGAAGTCCTGAGTAATAGCTGAAGGAAGAGCGAAAAGCGTACCACCAAGTGCCAAAGTCGGTGCCCAGTACATGACAGATAGATCAAAAGAATAAGGGGGCTGAGCCAGCATTTGTGGACGACTTGGCGTCGCAAATTCCTTATCTGTAATCATCCAGTTGGTAAAGCTGAGGAGATTATCATGGGAAATCTGCACTCCCTTTGGCTTACCAGTCGTACCAGAAGTAAAGATGATGTAGTAGTTGTCATCTCCCTTGACTGGATGGTTCATCTCGTAGCTAGAAGCTTGAGCAAAAGCTTCATGGACTTGCCTTAAATTCAGCATCGGTACGCTAGTTTGCTCTAATGGAAAATCTGAGATGGCAATAATCAAACTTGGCTCTGCAACTTCTACGATAGCAGAAACTCGTTCCAAGGCCGAATGGCTATCAATTGGGATGTAGGCATGACCTGACTTAGTTAGCGCTACAAAGGTAGCCAACATCTCATATTCCTGACCACCAAAAACGACGACTGGAGATTTCTCAGGCAAGTCAAGTCGATCAATAGCTGCAGCTAAACTATCTGAATCAGCCTTCAGATCACCATAAGTATGCTCTTGACCTAAAACATTATAGACAGGATATGTTGGTTGTGTTTGAGCAAAGTGCTCAATCGTTTCAATCATATCTTTTATCGGTTTATTAGACACTGTTCCTTTTCTCCTTTAAACTAGAACTCATTATAAATAAAGCCACCTTGTCCCTGCCCAAGGTAACTAAAAAAATAAAGCAGGCCAAGCAAGATTACAAAATATAGGGCCGTTCGGCCTAAGAATATATGTAGATTTCGTTGTTTTTTCATAAGCTATCCATTAATATATCATTTCTATCGACTACAAATACGAACTATTAGTGATTTATCTTCCTAACATTTTACCACTTTATCAACCTTTTTTTCAACTGTTTACCATAACTTAAAAGTTAGTTTTAGGTTATTTTAAGATAAATTAAAATGTTAACAGTAAATGTGAACAAAAATTTCCATTTCTATAAATCTCCTATACCAATCATTAGAAATTAAACAGTTTAAAGAATGACAGAAAACACACGGCTCCCCCTTTGGGCATTTTTATGCTAAAATAGTAGCTATGGATAAAATTATTAAAACAATATCAGAAAGTGGTTCTTTTCGTGCTTTCGTTCTTGACAGCACGGAAACCGTCCGCACTGCTCAAGAAAAACATCAAACTCAAGCCAGTTCAACTGTCGCACTTGGCCGTACCCTTATCGCTAGCCAAATTCTCGCAGCCAATGAAAAAGGAAATACCAAGATTACTGTAAAAGTTCTTGGAACGAGCTCTCTCGGTGCCATCATCACGGTCGCAGATACAAAGGGCAACGTCAAAGGCTATGTGCAAAATCCCGGTGTAGATATCAAAAAAACTGCAACTGGTGAAGTTCTAGTCGGACCTTTTGTCGGAAATGGTCAATTTCTCGTTATCACAGACTACGGTACTGGAAATCCCTACAACTCCATGACTCCTCTTATCTCTGGGGAGATCGGTGAAGACCTGGCCTTTTATCTGACTGAAAGCCAACAAACCCCTTCAGCAGTCGGCCTCAATGTCCTTTTGGACGAGGAAGACAAGGTCAAGGTTGCTGGTGGCTTTTTGCTCCAAGTATTACCAAATGCCAAAGAGGAAGAAATCGCACGTTTTGAAAAACGAATCCAAGAGATGCCAGCTATCTCAACCCTTCTGGAAAGCGATGACCATATCGAAGCCCTCCTCAAGGCTATCTACGGTGACGAATCCTACAAACGACTTTCCGAAGAAGAAATCCGTTTCCAATGTGACTGCAGTAAAGAACGCTTCATGGATGCTCTTGCCAGCCTTCCAAGCTCAGACTTAGAGGAAATGAAAGAGGAAGACCACGGGGCCGAAATCACTTGTCAATTCTGCCAAACGACTTATAACTTTGATGAAAACGACCTGGAGGAACTCATTCGTGACAAATCTTAATACACCTTTTATGATTGGCAATGTTGAGATTCCCAATCGTACTGTTTTAGCACCCATGGCTGGTGTCACCAACTCAGCCTTTCGTACCATCGCAAAAGAGCTCGGGGCTGGACTCGTTGTCATGGAAATGGTCTCTGACAAGGGAATCCAATACAACAATGAAAAAACCTTGCATATGCTTCACATCGATGAAGGCGAAAATCCCGTTTCTATCCAACTCTTTGGTAGCGATGAAGACAGCCTCGCACGCGCAGCAGAATTCATCCAAGAAAACACCAAGACCGATATCGTCGATATCAACATGGGCTGCCCTGTCAACAAAATCGTAAAAAACGAAGCTGGCGCTATGTGGCTCAAGGACCCAGACAAGATCTACTCTATCATCAACAAGGTCCAATCTGTCCTTGATATCCCCCTCACCGTCAAAATGCGTACAGGCTGGTCTGATCCATCCCTAGCCGTGGAGAATGCCCTGGCAGCTGAGGCTGCAGGTGTCTCTGCCCTCGCTATGCACGGCCGTACCCGCGAACAAATGTATACTGGTCACGCTGACCTTGAGACCCTTCATGATGTCGCTCAGGCCCTAACCAAGATTCCATTTATCGCCAACGGTGACATCCGTACAGTTCAAGATGCTAAACAGCGTATCGAAGAAGTCGGTGCTGACGCAGTTATGATTGGCCGAGCAGCCATGGGAAATCCCTACCTCTTCAATCAAATCAACCACTACTTTGAAACAGGAGAAATCCTTCCTGATTTGACCTTTGAAGATAAGATGAAAATCGCCTACGAACACTTAAAACGCTTGATTAGCCTCAAAGGAGAAAAAATTGCAGTCCGTGAATTCCGTGGCCTCGCTCCTCACTACCTTCGTGGTACATCTGGCGCAGCCAAACTTCGTGGAGCTATTTCACAAGCTAGCACTCTTGCAGAAATTGAGGCCCTCTTGCAACTAGACAAAGCATAGTCCCACATCTACAACTCAAAAAAACGGCAAAGCTCAAAAATGAGTCTTGCCGTTTTTTATATGTTTTCATCTTGTAAATCTAATTGCTTCACTCTAGCTATATAATAGGACATAATCAAAAACAAATTGAGGCTGACAATCCATATAGACCATTCATGAAGAAAATGCATCAATACAGCCAAGCTGATTGCGCCCACTATGAAACTTCCCACAACAATCCCATAATTTAAGGCCTGACGACGGTATTCTTGGATATTTCCTTCTCTTCTAGCAATGCGATACAAAGCGGTCAACATCTTTCGGTAATTTCCAGACGTCATAAAAATGACATAGGGATGATCTTCAATCAAACTGCCCGTAAATGTTAACATCATCATTCCTGTTCCAAAAGCGATGCAAGGAACTTCTATTAGAGGAAATCGTGAAAAGAAAGGGAGAATAAGAGTTCCAATAAATAAAGGGAGCAGCATCTTAACCCGCCAGTAGGCCGTTTTGCGGTATTCTTTCATGTGCAATGCAAACAGAAATCCTAGAGAAAAGAAAATAATAGAGCAGAATCGTAGCATCGTATTGATGACATTTGAGTCGTGCCAATCAGATATCAGTAGGAGAATATTCCCTGTCTGTGTCGCTACCAAACTATGGTATTGAATATGGCAAAACACATCCAAAGAACCACCTACAAATCCAAGAAATACTCCCATCAATCGTGTGTTTTGAGGTAAGATTAATTTATCCGCCATGTATTATCACTCGTTTTCCTTTGATTTTTTTATTATACCACTTTCTCTTGGAGAAACTAAGTGAAAAACAGTTGACTCACTCTTTTACAGAACGATTTCTAGTAAAAGTTAAAACACCAAATTTTATTATTGAATCAAGGCAACACTCGAAACTTTACCATCCGCACCTGTTGTAATTTGGATGATTTTTCCTCCTCCGATTTTGGCATTATACTTGCCATCATCAAGAGTGTAAGAGTAGCCTCTGATAGAATAGTTTTCTTTCTTTCCATCTGCAGTTTCTACTGTAAATTGGCCCCCTGATGAAACCGTAATAGTTTCGCCATTTGCTCCCTTCCAGTTGCCTGCAGCTGCTGAGAAATCACCATCAACCATGGTTAAAACACCCTTGTAGCGTTTGTTGTGTTCTGCTTGCTTGTCTTGAAGTTTGCGGTCAGTTGTTGGATCATAGCCTGACTGGTTAGACTGGGCTTGAGAACCTTGCTGAGTTGAAGGTGCCTGAGATGGGGCTTGTTGACTAGGAGCTGCTTGTTCTTGTCTTGATTCAGGTGCCGGTTTCGCTTGTGACTGATCTGCCGTTGTAGAAGACTGACCAGAAGATGCCTGAGCCTTTTCAGATGAAGCTGAGCTTGAAGATTTTTGAGTCTTACTTTCTTTGCTAGAAGAAGCTGCTTTAGAGCTTGATGATTGACTTGTCTTTGCAGAGCTACTGGTTTGAGTGGATTCGTTTTTATTTCCACAAGCTCCCAGTAGCAAGGTAGAAGTCAATACAGTCGCTGCCATCAATTTGATATAGGTTTTCTTTTTCATTTTTCTACTCCTTTGTAACATTTTTGAAATGTTAAGAAATCTTTTTGTAATGTAATTGTAACATTGAGCCTTGAATCTGTCAACTATTTAGAGAAACTATTTTAAAAAATTTCTCTCTACTATTTCTATTCGTAATTGAAACGAAAAAATAGAAAATTTTTAAAATTAGAGTCCTATTTTTTGCATGCCCCTATGTAATCGCTTGCATTGTATTAGATAAAGGAATATAATAACATTGAAATAGAATATAGGAGGTGCACTCTTATGTTAAATAAGTATTACAAGTATCTTCCTTGGTTGATTTTGGGAGCTATTGGCTCTTATCAATCAGCCACTTACTATGCGCGAACTGCATTTGATGTCTTCTATCTGACTATAATCTTTATGATTGTTTATATCGCTTTGTTATTTTTGCACGAGAACTATCTCAAGTATCGATATAAAGACTTCTTTACTCACCTGTTGAGCAATTCTAAGAAAGATAGCCATTCATAAAAAATGATGATAAATAAAAAGGTCGGGAAAAGTTCCCGGCCTCGTTTTTTATTTCAATCGATAGGTTTTTCTTGGTTTCTTTTTGGGTACTCGTTTGAGTCCAACTTCTTCTACATATTCTCCGTATTTTACGAGAAAGTTATTGCTGACGATGGGCCGACCGGGGTTGATGAGATTGACCAGTTCGGTTCCTTCATAGACAGTGAACTCCTCCTCCAGCAGATAGAGGAAGGTCGGATTCCAATCGAGACGGCCTTGGATTCGTTTGATGGATTCTTGGATAATGGCATAATGGTCAAAGGCGAAGGCTTGCTCGTCCAGCTCGACTCCATCTAGGTAGCATTTGCCTGTCTGAAAATCGACATCTACGAAAACGACATCCTTGGCATCGTCACCTGCCTGAATGAGGTCTAAGGCACGACTAGGTAGGTACACTAAGTGGGCAATGGTCACTGTCCACCCCCGTGGATCACGCTCGGGAGTCGATACGGTCATTAATTGCTCGATTTTCTCCAAAGGTAGATCGAGATTGACTTCTTCTCTCACCTCGCGTTGACAGGCATGCGCAGCATCCTCTCCCTTATCCATAAAGCCTCCAACCAGAGCCAAACAGTTTTGATAAGGGTGGGCCTTGCGACGGATTAGCAGGAGCTTGATCTTTCCTTCGACAAAGCAGTAGGCTACCATATCTACTGTCACACTTGGTTTTTCATATTGAGGGAGTTCCTGCTTGTAGTACCAGTCTAAAAACTCCTCCTGACTGGCATGGATTTCATAATATTCTTTTTCCGTCATCCCTTCTGGAATCTTTATGTCTGCCATCTTATGCCTCCTTTCGAACTGCCTTGGTCCATTGGTACCAACCCACTAGACTATTGAGTGTGTAAACCCAGTACATCCCTTGGATGTGGATATTTTCACCCCACCAGAGGTAGATACTAAAGAGATTGGTTGCAATCCAGAAAATCCATTGCTCGCGGTAAAGACGTGTCATCAAGAGCTGACCAACACCATTGGTCGCATCGGTAACACTATCACGGAAAGGGCGAGCACTATTGATACTTTGGTAAGCCAAGCCCATACCAATCCAGATAATGGCAGTCAAGGCTAAGTACTTGAGCCAGTCAAGAACAGATAATTTCTTAGCTTCAAAGTGGGATTCTTCTGGTTTTCCTTGGTCGTTGATACGATTGGACAACCAAGCATAGAGACCAATCGGCTGCATGACAAAGAAGTAAACAGTCGTCAAGACTTCGCCATAAAAAGTCGCATTCATGGCCAAAATCAAATAGATAGCCGAGTTAATAGCCCCAAAGAGATAATTGCTTGCACGCCCTTCTGCTACCAAGATGACACAGACAATCCCAGTCCAAGATGCAAACAAGCTCAACCAGTCATGGCTTTCCGTATTTTGAGTGAATTCCAAGATCAAGGGAACACTTGACAAGGCGATGAGATACAACCACTGGAAAAGACTACGGCCGACAAAGAGATCTTTCCATAGCAGGCGCATGATTCCTGCAAAACCGATCTTGCGAGCTTCAGCATGGACATTTTTAAAGTTTTCGATAAATTGTGTGATTTTTTCAGTTAGTTTTTTCATATTTTTCTCCTAATCTGCTTGGTAAATAGCATCAATAGCCACTTTGGCTGCTTCATAATTGCCTAGATAATCCTCTGCTAGATAAACTAGTGGAATGTTGGTTAAGTATCGCTCCCTCATCTGATCCAAATGCTGGGAAAAACTGTAGCGAATATGGTCTTCTGCCATGGTCATATCTCTAAATCCGTCATTGACATAGGAACCGACAGGTTGCACGAAGAGAATCAAGTCCCATTTTTCCTTGGCCAAGATTGAAACAAAGAGATTGTCAAAGGTTTCTCCTGATAAGTCCCCTTGGTCCTCAGTCTCCATGTAATAGTCATAGTAACCCTTGGTTACCAATGAATTGGTATCGGCTATCACTAGACCTCGATTGGCATTGCTATCGATTAACTTGGAGGTCTGGTCATACTGTCCCAACAGGAGATAGTAGTAATCCTTTGGAGTCAATTCATCGTCGCGGACATTGTTTTTGATCTGGTACTCACGCGCGTATTCCAGACTAACGGGTGCATCGTAATACCTTGCCAAATCCTTGGCCAGAGTGGTCTTCCCATTGCTAGCACTTCCCATAATCAACACTTTCTTGGTAAACTGACGACGGAAGGGTTGAGCGATGTATTTCCAATATTTGCTTGGATTTTCTCGAATCATAGTCGCTGAGATACCAAACTTTCTTTCTTTCAAGACGGTGCCAAATCCACGTTTAGCTAGCTCTTGCTGGTAGTCTGCTTCTCCTACAAAAAAAGTCAGTTCTTGCTGGTTTTCATCATAGGAAATCTCTGCTAACATCTGGTCCAACCACTCCTGCCAGCCCATAGGGTAACGGGGAAGGTTGGTCTCATCCAGCTTGCAGACAGAGGTCAATTCGTCATCACAAAAAGCCTCTCGGATATAGCGAAATCGTTTTTGAAGACTTAAACCTACCTGCTCCCCTCGGTCTCCCTCGTAGCCTGAAACGACTACCCAGACCTGGTCACACTGACGCTTCGCTCGCTGAATCAGATCGATATGCCCTTGATGGAGAGGGGCAAAGGTCCCAAATACCACTGCTGTTTTCTTTTTCATAAACGTTTTACCTTTTTATAATTTTTGATATTTTTATTTTCTATGTTTTTATTATATACTATATTTTTGTTTTGTCAATAGTTTTTTATCATTTTTTATAAAAAAGTAGCAAAAAAAAGAATCAGGATTGCTCCTGACTCTCCATTTTTAAGCAATATCAAATTTTAATTGACCAGCTTTAACACCTATCTTGAGGGTCTTGCCTGCTACTAGTTCTCCCTTGAGAAGGAGTTCTGCTAGCTTGTCTTCCACTTCTGTTTGCAGGGTTCTGCGAAGTGGGCGAGCTCCCATTTCTGGATCATATCCTTGACTTGCTAGTAACTTCAACGCTGAAGCTTGCAGTTTCAAGTCGATGCCCTTCTCAGCGAGGCTAGCAATCAATGGTTTCACCATAATCTTGACAATTTCCTGCATGTGTTCGCTATCTAAGCTATGGAAGACCAACTTTTCATCAATACGGTTGATAAACTCTGGTCGATAAGCTTTTTTCAACTCTTCAAAGATTCGTTTTTCCATATTTTCCTGGTCAAAACGAATGTCCTTGGCCCCAAAGCCGACCGTCTTGTCATCACGAAGAGCCGTCGCACCAAGGTTTGACGTCATGATGATAATGGTATTTGAAAAATCAACCTTGCGCCCCTTGCTATCTGTCAAGACGCCGTCGTCCAGAACCTGCAAGAGAACATTAAAGATATCTGGGTGGGCCTTTTCTACCTCGTCAAATAGAAGAACGGAGTATGGTTTGTTGCGAACCTTCTCAGTCAACTCCCCACCTTCTTCGTAGCCCACATAACCCGGAGGAGCTCCATTGAGACGGCTAGCCGCAAATTTCTCCATATACTCACTCATATCAAAGCGAATAAGGGCTGATTCGTCATCAAAGAGGACTTCTGCCAGAGCCTTGGCCAATTCGGTCTTACCGACTCCTGTCGGCCCTAGGAACATAAAGGAACCAATCGGACGCTTGTGACTACGAATACCTGACTGATTACGGCGAATGGCACGGCTAATACTTGAAACAGCTTGATCTTGTCCGATGACGCGTTTATGCAGTTCTGCTTCCAAGTTCAGGTACTTCTTAGCATCTGTTTGCGTCAGCTTTTGGACTGGGATACCTGACAAGCGACTCAAGGTGGTCAAAATATCGGATTCTGTCACCAAGTCTTTATAGACAGGCAATTCTTGTTCTTTTGCGATTAGCTGGCCTGCTTGTTTCCACTTGCCATCCATCAAGGCCTTGTCAGCTGGACTCAAGTCCGATTCGTCCATTCTCACATGCTTGGATTTGTTTTGCACTGTTGCTGCCGCCTCATCCAATAGATCGATAGCAGAGTCTGGCAAGTGACGACTAGTCAAGTAACGATGCGCCATCTTAACAGCTGTTTCGACAGCTTCATCTGTGATTTGCACACGGTGGTGTTTCTCATAGGTAGCCTTCAAACCTTGCAAAATGGTCATGCTGTCAGCTAAACTTGGCTCTTCAATGGTCACTTTGGCAAAACGACGAGAAAGAGCTGCGTCTTTTTCGATGTGTTTTTGGTATTCTTCCTGAGTGGTTGCACCAACCGTTCTCAAAGTTCCACGAGCCAAGGCTGGCTTCAAGATATTGGCCGCATCCAGAGTAGAGTCAATACCACTTCCAGAACCCATGATGGTGTGGAGTTCATCGATAAAGAGGATTACCTTACCATCTTCCTCGATATCCTTGATAATGTTGTTCATGCGTTCTTCAAAATCTCCACGGAAACGTGTTCCCGCAACAACATTCATCAAATCAAGCTCCAAAACGCGCATCTTGCCCATTTCCGCAGGTACATCCCCACTAGCAATACGCTGGGCAAGTCCAAGAGCCAGAGCTGTTTTCCCGACACCAGCATCTCCAACCAAGACAGGATTGTTCTTGGTCTTCCGACTCAAAATCTGAATCATACGTGAGATTTCCTTGTCACGACCGATAACTGGCTCTAACTTGCCAGAGCGCGCTTGCTCTGTCAGGTCATGCGTGTAGTCCTCTAGACCGCCACTTGGATTCTGAGGCATGCCCATCATATTGGCCATGGAATTTTGCTTATCTGCCACGGTACGGTGGCGCTGACGCAATGCCTTAAGGTCTTCTCTTGTCCATCCAGCACGCTCTTCTAGATTGCGACGAAGAGCAGCAATTCTGACCTGATCTTTCTGGTCTTCATAAGAAAAGCCTGCTCTCTCCAAGATACGAGTTGCCAAGGCATTGCCATCATGCAAAATCGCATAGAGGACATGCTCTGTCCCTAGCACCTTAGTATGGACCACTGAGGCCACATACTCTGCTTCTGCAAAGAGAACCTCCAAACGATGGGAAAAAGGCAATTCCGTAAAGGTTTCGTCTTGGCTATAGTCCGTTTCAGTCAGTTCTAACGCAACCTCTTCTAAACGGTCCATTTCATAAGGATAATCATTTAGAGTCGCACCTGCCACACTGTAACTGTGATTGGACATGGCAATTAACAAATGCCAAGACTCTAGATATCGAGCTCCAAAATGGCCCGCAACCATGTAGGCACTTTCGATACATTCATTCAACGCTTTTGAATAATTCATCTTACTTCTCTTTTCTATCTACCTCTTGTAATAGCTGTCGGAGCATATTGGCACGGACAACTGAGGATTCCTCCCCTAGAACACGATCTGTTGCTACAGAAGTCAGTAAGGTCATCTCCTGCTTGGTCATCAAGTCCTGCTCCACCAAAAGCTGGAGAATATCCTCATAAATCTCCTGACTAACTCGCTCACCAATCGAGTAAAGCAAATCGCGGAGCATCTCATGATGATTGGAAAACTCAATCCGTCCGATGCGAATGTAGCCTCCGCCACCACGCTTACTCTCAACTAAGTAACCTCTGCTTTCAGTAAAACGTGTCTTAATGACATAGTTGATCTGACTTGGCACAACCTGAAAGGTATCTGCCAACTGGCTCCGCTGCAATTCCACGATACCAGCTTGGTCTAAAATTGCCTTGATATAGGCTTCGATATGATCTGATGTATTTTTAAATCTCATAGTAAATCAAACTCCTTCTTTGAACCTTGACTATCTTTGACTATTATACCGAAATTTTCTCATTTTTAAAAGAAAAAGAGCGCTGGTAAAGGATAATCTTCACCAACTCCCTATTTTTCTACTTATCTAAGCCTAATTCTGCCAAGATTTGACGTTTGTAGGCAATCTTTTGAACTTCCTTGTCCTCATCTTCAGACCAATCTAGTTTGACTTCAGAGACGATCTGTCCAGGCCGATTTTTCAAGATATAGATACGGTCACTTAGATTGAGGGCTTCCTCAATGCTGTGGGTGATGATCAAGGTCGTCAACTCCAGCTGTTTGTGAATCGCCAGATACCAAGCGTGAAGTTCCATCTTGGTCATCTCATCCAAGGCACTAAAAGCCTCGTCCAAGAGAAAGAGCTTGTGCCCGAAAAGGTAGGTGCGGAGTAAGGCTACACGCTGACGCATCCCACCACTGAGTTCATGAGGATACTTATCTCGTATAGCAGTCAGCTGAAAGGTCGCAAGGATGTCATCCGCTCGGGCAATGGCCTCCGCCTTATCCACCTTTTGAATCAAGAGGGGCAGGATGATATTGCCAAGGACTGTCTTATGCTCCAAGAGGAGATCCTTTTGCAACATATAACTCACGCGCCCCTTGGGATTCTCCTCTCCATCAAGGACAATTCTTCCCGACTGGACTTCTAAAATTCCAGCGATTAGATTAAAGAGGGTAGTCTTGCCTACACCACTTGGACCTAGGATAGAAACCACTTCACCCGAAGCCACCTGCAGGTTGATATCTTCTAAAATCTTTTCATCGCCATAGGCATAGCTGACGTGTTCTAGTCTAATTTCTGTCATTATTTCACAAATTCATTGGTGAAGCCTTTGTCAGTCAAGTCTTCTTTGAGGATACCATTTTCTTTATCCCACTTGTAGAAAGCATTCCAGCGTTCTGCGTCAAATTGTCCCCATTTTTCCTTGTCGCTTGCGTATTCTTTTGACAAGTATTTTTGAGATTCGATGACAAAGTCGCGTTTTTCCTTAAGTTCGGGGGCATTCTTGATGAGGATATCTGCAGCTTCTTCTGGGTGTTCCATAGCGTATTGGTAGCCTTTTTTGATGGCTTGGATGACTTTACGAGCTTCTTCTTTATTGTCTTTCAAATAGTCGTTGTTTGCGATGATAACTGGTGAATAGTAGTCAAACTCTTTAACGTAGTCTTTCAAGTACATGAAGTTGGCGTCTACACCTTGAGATTTGGCAAGAATACCGTCCCAACCGTAGTAGATCCAAGCAGTGTCAAAGACACCGTTGGCAATCGGTGTGATCGAGTTTGAATCGTTGTTTGGTACTTTTTCGACCTTCTCAAAGTCTCCGCCTTGAGATTCCACCAAGGTTTTCAACATAGCAAGCTCAGTCGGGTCATTCCAAGTTCCGTATTTCTTCCCAACCAAGTCTTTTGGACTGGTGACATTGTCAGATTTACGTGAGATGATTCCAGATGTATTGTGCTCAACGATAGCGGCAACGGCAGTAATCCCTGCCCCTTTTTCCAATTTCTTAGCCATGTAGTCTTGGAAATAGATAGCAAATGGTGCCTTGCCATTGATCACTAGGTCAGAAGAACTTTCTTCTGGTGGCAATTTCAAGTCAACATCCACTCCAGCTTCTTTGAAATAACCTTTTTCCTTGGCAACATAAAGCCCTGTGTGGTTGGTATTTGGTGTCCAGTCTAGGATAAAGTCAATTTTCTTGAGTTCTGCTTCTTTGTTGTCCTTAGAAGCAGTCCCTTGACCACAAGCCACAAGTACGACAGCTACAAGAGCTGTTACAATCGTTAAAAACACTTTCCATGTTTTCTTCATTTTCATTTCCTCTTTTCTTTTTCTAAAACGCTCTATTTAAGTACGTTTCCATTTGATCACATATTTTTCACTGATATCGACCAACTTCATACCGAGAAGGCTGATAAGCGACACCAGAATAATAATGGCAAACATGGTGTCATACTGAAACAGTTTCTTTGACTGAATCATGTAGACACCTAGTCCTTCAAAGCCTCCCAACCACTCAGATACCACTGTTGTGATAAAGGCATAGGAGACACTGACCCTCAGACCTGCATAAAAGTAAGGCAGACTGACTGGGATTTTAAAATGCCACAGGATTTGCCAAGGGTTTGCTCGCATCAGACTAAACAAGGTCAGCATATCCTTGTCACAGTGCCTAAAACCGTCCAAAATACTGACGATGATAGGGAAGGTTGTCGTCAGGATAATCAAGACAATCTTGGGCAAAATCCCATAGCCTAGCCACAAGACCAAGATAGGCGCTATGGCAATGGTCGGAATGGTCTGAACAACCACCATCATAGGATAAATCAAGTCATTGAGCCAAGTCAGACTATCCATGAGCACCGCCATAAGACAGGCAATCAAGACTCCTAGAACTAGACCTAGTAAAGCCACTCTCAAGGTCGCCCAGCTATGGTACCAGAGAAATTCTCTGTCACGAACAAAGGACTGGAGAATCTCAAGAGGAGTTGGCAGGATAAACTTGGGTAAAAGTTTGAATATGCCCGCTAACTGCCAGATTGACAAGACTCCTAGAAAACCCAATAGACTAATGTGTCGTCTCAGTATACTTTTCAAGTTTGTCATCAATACTTAAAATCTCTCCTACATTTATTTTGACATTGGCAAAGACATTATCTGCCTCCTGCCCGGCCACTTCAAGCGCTTCTTTGAGAATGCGCATGAGCTCATCCAACTCCCCTTCCAAGACCGTTTCAAAGGGTGTCACCACCATAGTCACGGACTGAGCTTGCAGATAAGCAATCACTTGATCGATAATAGCAATTCGATCAATCCCCTGTGATAGGGGCAAGACTTGCAAGGCAATGCTTGCTTTCATAAAATCCTCCTCTTCTCGGCTTTCCTTTTGAACAAAAAGAAAAACCTTTGCCATATATGGAAAAGGTGCAGAATTCGGCTAAGTATCGTTCCCTACGCTGGCATTACCCAGATCAGGTGCGGTCGAAGTTTAACACTTCCTCTCAGACTGTACACAGACTCCCATATCTTATATGGAATATAGTAACGCAAATGCAAGGAAAAGTCAAGGAAACTGCTTACAGAAAACTATGAAAAAGAGTTTGAAGACAAATGCTTCAAACTCTATCATAGCTTTCTTATTTAGCCTCGTACCAGGTTGCCCCTTCATTCTCATCAGCAATGAGTGGGACACTAAGCTGGATGGCTTCTTCCATGGTTTGTTTCACTAGTACTTTGACAGCTGCTAGTTCTGATTTCGGAACCTCAAGGACGATTTCATCATGCACTTGCAAGAGCATCTTGGTCTGATAACCACCCTCAACCAGAGCTTTGTCTAGCTGAATCATAGCAATTTTGAGAATATCTGCTGCCGAACCCTGAATAGGGGAGTTAATGGCAGTTCGCTCTGCAAAACCACGAATGTTAAAGTTGCGCGAATTTATATCTGGTAGCTCTCGACGACGCTTGAAGAGGGTCTCTACATATCCCTTGTCACGCGCTTCACGTACCACTTCTTCCATATAGTTTTTAATCCCAGGAAAACGCTCAAAGTAGGTATCAATGTAGGCTTTGGCCTTCTTACGACTAATACCAAGATTGTTCGCCAAACCAAAATCTGAAATCCCGTAAACCACTCCAAAGTTGACAGCCTTGGCATTGCGACGGTCGTTTGGCGTCACATCCTCAGGACGTTCAATTTCAAAGACACGCATAGCTGTCGAAGTATGGATATCTGCTCCTTCTTGGAAGGCCTTGATTAAGTGCTCATCCTTAGAGATATGCGCCAAAACGCGCAACTCAATCTGTGAATAGTCGGAGCTAAGAAGGACACTATCCTCCCACTCTGGCACAAAAGCCTTACGAATGAGGCGACCTTGTTCCAAGCGAACAGGGATATTTTGCAAGTTTGGATCTACACTAGACAAACGCCCAGTCTGAGTCAAATCTTGCACATAGCGCGTGTGGATCTTGCCATCATCTAAAATCCAATCCTGCAAGCCAACCACGTAAGTCGATTGAATCTTAGCAATCTGACGGTAGTCTAGAATTTTTTTGACAATCGGTGCAATAGGAGCCAGACGCTCCAGCACATCCACTGCTGTCGAGTAACCTGTCTTGGTTTTCTTGGTGTATTCTAGAGGAAGTCCCAGTTTTTCAAAGAGAAGTACGCCCAACTGTTTAGGTGAGTTGATATTAAATTCCTCACCAGCCAGCTCATAAATCTCTTGGGTGAGTCGCTCAATGACAATCTCATTTTCAGCTTGCATCTCAAGTAGGGTTTCTTTTTTAACCTTGATTCCAGCAATTTCCATCTTGGCAAGGACAAAAGCCAGAGGTTGCTCCATGTCATAGAGAAGATCTAACTGCCCGTGTTCACTGAGTTTTTCAAGCAAAACAGGCTCCGTCTCAACCAATACAGCAACCTTGCGAGTCAAGTGCTCCAAGAATTTCTCTCTCTCAGGGATAGCTTTCTTGACCCCCTTACCGTAGAAGGTCTCATCATCAGCCAAATAAGTCTGGCCATAGAGATTCGCAATGGTTGAAATTTCATTGTTCTCGACAGTAGAGAGGAGGTATTTGGCCAAACGACTGTCAAAAGCAGGGGCCTGCAAATTCAAGCCCAAACGATTTAAAAGAACCTTCGCTTTCTTAAAGTCATACACTTTCAGAGGTGTTTTTTCTAGAAAATTCTTGAGAATCGGCTCCTGCAAGAGCTCAAGTTTGTCTGTAGCGTAAAGTTTATCCCCACAGGACCAGGCAAAACCAACCAAGTCATCTGTATGGTAATTCTCACCAAAAAGCTCAAAGTGGAAGATAGAGTTGGCGCTCAGCATGTCTTGACTGACTTGGTCAACGATAGTGAAATCCAAACTTTCAGGCGCATCCGTTGATGACACATTTAAAGCTTGCTTGAGCTGTTTGAAGCCCATCTCATCGTAGAATTTCCCGAGATTTTCCACATCTGGTCCACTATAAAGCAAATCATCAAGGCCAATCTCAATCGGTGCCTGAGTCTCAATGGTCGCCAAGGTTTTAGACAGGAAGGCTTGTTCCTTGTCATTGATGAGATTTTCCTTCATCTTAGAAGCCTTCATCCCATCGATATTTTCATAAATACCCTCTAACGAACCGTGTTCTAGCAAGAGCTTGATACCCGTCTTTTCACCGATCTTAGTGACACCAGGGATATTATCAGACTTATCCCCCATAAGAGCCTTAAGATCAATGAACTGAGCTGGTGTGAGGCCCATCTTTTCCATGAGATAGTCTGGCGTAAAGGCCTCAAACTCAGCCACACCTTTCTTGGAAATCTCGACCACCGTATGCTCATCCGTCAACTGGATCAAGTCCTTGTCTCCGCTGACAATAGTCACTTCAAAAGAATCCTTCTCAGCCAAGCGACCTAGGGTCCCGATGATATCATCTGCTTCATACTGGGCCAACTCATAGTGGCGAATCCCAAGATGATCTAGCAACTCACGAATGAAGGGAAATTGCTCACGAAACTCATCTGGAGTTTTAGCACGACCACCCTTGTAGTCTGCATACATCTCTGTACGGAAAGTCGTCTTACCTGCATCAAAAGCTACCAAAACATGACTGGGCTCAACACGCTCCAAGACGTGATTCAACATGAGTTGAAAGCCATAGATTGCATTGGTATGAAGGCCATTAGCATTTTTAAAACGATCCAACTGCTGATAGAGCGCAAAAAAAGCTCGAAAAGCAACTGAAGATCCATCAATTAATAATAATTTTTTCTTGTCCATACACCCATTATAAAGGAAAGCAGGGAAAAATACCATCGGAAAGAATAGGCAAATGGTAGTGAAGCCCTCTTTTTTATATTCTTTCTAGATTCTAGCTCCGTTACTATCCACTCGATAGCCATCCACAGTGGTATTCACTGCTAAAGCCCCTGAAGCATTGACGTAGTAATACTTTCCTCCTACTTGGAACCACTGGCTAGACTTCATAGCCCCTGAACTCTCCAAATAATACCATGTTCCATTTTCCTTTAGCCATCCTGTCTGCATCTCCCCTGATGCCTTTAGATAGTACCAATGCAAACCATCCTTCACCCAACCTGTTGACATGGTTCCATTGTCTTTAAAGTGATACCAACTGCCATTTATTTTCTTCCAACCAGTTGCGAGTTTCCCGTTCTCACGGTAATTCCAACTCCCTCCTTCTTTTTTCCAGCCTTTTTCTGTATTGCTTAGCTCTGCATACTGCACATATCTTCTAGAACCGCTATAAGACAAATAACCGAGCCACTTATAACCATCCTTTTCAAGAACTTGATCATAACTCACACTCTCACCAGCATAATAGTAGTCAATAACTTGTCCTGTGCTTGCTGGCTGGTCCATAATTGGCAATTTCCCCGTGAACACTATTGTCCCACTGGACGGAAGCTCTGAGCTACGAGCACCCTCACTCGCACCATGGCTAGCGGATAAATCCTTGAAATGAATAAAACCCGTCATCGAACTAGCCTTGACTTTTCGACGGTTATACTTTTCTCGAACCCCATAGTTATACTCTTCGATTTCAATCGTATCCCCTGATACATTTGATACCCAGGCCACGTGCCCATAATATCCTTCTGTCGACCAAGCAATAGCCCCAACTTCTGGCTTAGTATCCACACGGTAGCCTTCTCGCCTTGCACGATGTCCCCATTCATTCGCATTTCCGTAGGCAGGAGGAATCTCAAAGCCATTTACACTACTCAAACGAAAGGCCGCAAAAGAGGTACACTGGCGAGAATACATCCGCCACTGATCGATTTCAACACTACCATTTTTGTAGTGAAGCGGATAGTCATCTCCACGCGCTACACTATCGGCCTGAACCGATTCTCCACCAAACAAAAAGGTACTTGTAACAAACAAAGTAGCCAGCCCTAAACCCAACTGAGTATATCTACTCTTCTTAACTCCTGATTTAAAAAACGTCATTCATTCTCCTTAATAATATAAATTTCCGAGGTTACCCTCGTTTATACTATTCGGGAGAAAAAGAAAAAAGTGAGCAAAGCTCACTTCATTTTAGGATTCTTAGTCTAGATAGCGAATCAAGTTCTTTTCTGTCAAGATATCTGAGTAGGTGAAGGATTCAACATAGACATTGGCTTGTTTGTCTCCTTCAACATCCCCAAATTCAACGATAAATAAAGATGGATAAACCTCAATTAACTTACCCAGTCTGTTTTTTTGGCGCTTACGGCCATTCTCCAAAGTCATTTCAACGACTTGTCCCTCATGCGCCTTGATCTCTTCTTTGATTTTTTTCATCTTGGCTACATCTGTAAATGCATCTGACATCTTATGCCTCCCTCTTTGAGATACTTGAAAATTTATTGTATTCTTTTTGGAAAATCAATTCCACCGTTCCACGAGCTCCACTACGGTTTTTCTCGATGATAACCTCAACCTTGTTATTTGGAATTCCTTCCTCTTCTTCACCCGCACGATCGTAGTAGTCGTTACGGTACAGAAAGGCTACGATATCCGCATCCTGCTCGATAGAACCCGATTCACGAATATCAGACAAGACTGGTCTCTTATCCTGACGCTGTTCCACTCCACGAGATAACTGACTAAGAGCAATGACTGGAACCTTTAGCTCCTTAGCTAGAATTTTTAACTGACGAGAAATTTCAGAGACTTCTTGTTGGCGGTTCTCACGACCAGTACCTGTGATAAGCTGTAGGTAGTCGATCAAAATCAAGCCTAGATTGCCTGTTTCTTGAGCCAGTTTACGTGAACGCGAACGAATTTCCGTGATCCGAATCCCTGGTGTATCATCGATATAGATACTCGCGTTGGCTAGGTTCCCTTGAGCAATGGTATATTTTTGCCACTCCTCATCAGTCAATTGACCCGTACGGATAGAATGGGACTCCACCAAGCCTTCGGCCGCCAACATACGGTCTACTAGACTTTCCGCACCCATTTCCAGCGAAAAGATAGCAACCGTCTTGTCCAACTTAGTCCCAATGTTCTGAGCAATGTTCAAAGCAAAGGCCGTCTTACCAACTGCTGGTCGCGCCGCTAGAATAATTAATTCCTCCTCATGGAGACCTGTCGTCATATGGTCCAAATCACGGTAACCCGTTGCAATACCAGTGATATCCGTTGTTTGTTGTGACCGAACTTCTAGGTTCCCAAAGTTGATATTTAGAATATCTCGGATGTTCTTGAACCCACTACGATTGGCGTTTTCGCTAACATCAATGAGTCCCTTTTCAGCCTGAGCGATGATTTCATCTGCAGGCTTAGAAGCCTCATAGGCTTGGTTGACAGACTCTGTCAACTTGGAAATCAAGCGACGTAGCATAGCCTTTTCCGCTACAATTTTAGCATAATATTCCGCATTCGCTGAAGTTGGTACTGAGTTGACAATTTCAACAAGATAAGACAAGCCACCAATATTTTGGAGATCCCCTTGGCTATCCAAAATCGTCCGAACCGTCGTCGCATCAATCGCTTCCCCACGATCCGACAAATCTACCATCGCTTGGAAAATCAACCGATGAGCATACTTAAAGAAGTCACGAGAATCAATGTATTCTCGGACAAAAACGAGCTTACTCTCATCTATAAAAATAGCTCCCAGAACAGATTGTTCTGCTAAAATATCCTGAGGTTGAACTCGCAGTTCCTCTACTTCTGCCATCCAACTTTCCTTCCTTTTACAATCTTGTCAAGAAGTTGTAAACTTAACCTTCTTTTACACGAAGATTGATGACACTTGTAACATCTTGATAGATCTTCACTGGTACATCAATCAAACCTACTGCTCGAATTGGTGCTTGCACTTGAATATTGCGTTTGTCAATCTTAATACCAAACTGCTTTTGCAATTCTTCTGCAATTTTCTTGTTAGTGATAGAGCCAAATGTACGGCCATCTGGTCCAACCTTTTCAACAAACTCTACAACTGTTTCTTCTGCCTCAAGCTTAGCCTTGATGGCTTTTGCTTCAGCAATCATTTCAGCATGAGCCTTTTCTTCTGATTTTTGTTTTCCACGCAACTCACCCACTGCTTGAGCAGTCGCTTCCTTGGCCAAATTCTTTTTAATCAGGAAGTTTTGAGCGTAGCCAGTTGGTACTTCCTTAATTTCGCCTTTTTTTCCTTTTCCTTTAACATCTGCTAAAAAGATTACTTTCATTCTTCTTTCTCCTTTTCCTTTAGTTCTTCCAAGATTAGTTGAGTCAATTTTTCTCCTGCTTCCGACAAACTCATATCCTCGATTTGCGCGGCAGCTAGATTAAAGTGACCTCCACCACCCAACTCTTCCATAATGCGTTGCACATTGATTTTACTACGACTTCGAGCCGAGATAGAGATAAATCCTTGTGTATTTTTTGCCAGAACGAAACTAGCCTCAATACCAGACATAGCCAGCATAGCATCGGCAGCCTTACTGATAACAACTGTGTCATAAGACATTGAGTCCTTAGCTTGAGCAATCAAGATATCTGAACCTAACTTACGACCTTGTAAAATGAGTTCATTTACCTCACGGTACTCTTCAAAATCTGTCGCAGCAATCTCCTGGATAGCAATACTGTCACTTCCCCGTGTTCTCAGATAGCTAGCCACATCAAAGGTTCGGCTCGTCACGCGAGATGTGAAATTCTTGGTATCCAGCATCATACCAGCCATCAAAACACTGGCCTGCATACGACTCAAACGATTCTTCTTAGAATTTTGGAACTGAATCAATTCTGTGACCAACTCACTGGCACTACTTGCTCCACTTTCAATATAGGTGATGACTGCATTCTCAGGGAAATCCTGATCACGTCTATGATGGTCAATAACAATAGTTTGAGTGAACAAATCATAAAAATCTTTTGACAAAGTCAAAGCCGTCTTGGAATGATCCACCAGAATCAATAATGAACGGTTTGTAACTAACTTCATCGCATCTGTAAGAGATAAAAGCTTCGTGACATCTTCCTTCTTCAAGAACTGAATAGCACGTTCGATATCTGCTGGCATATGGTCTGCATCATAGACAGCATAACTGTTCTCAATAATATTACTTGCAAACAACTGCATACCAACAGCAGAGCCCAAAGCATCCATATCTAGATTTTTATGACCGACTACAAAAACCTGATCAACACTTCGAATCTTATCAGAAATGGCTGTCATCATGGCTCTGGTACGTGTACGAGTACGTTTGATAGACGCAGCAGTTCCTCCACCAAAGTAGACTGGATTCTTGGTTTCGTTATTTTCCTTGACCACCACCTGGTCACCACCGCGAACTTCTGCTAAGTTCAAGTTGAGCAAGGCAATTTTCCCTATCTCTTCATGGTTTCCATCACCATAAGAAAATCCCATACTTAAAGTTAGGGGTAGCTGCCTCTGTTTTGATTCTTCTCGGAAACTATCAATAACGGAGAATTTATCATTCATCAATTCCTCTAGTACCGTGTAATCTGTGAATACATAAAAACGATCCATCCCCACACGGCGAGAAAACATAGCATACTTACTAGCAAATTCTGAAACAAAATTGGCTACAAAACTATTGATATGACTGATATCGGAGTCAGATGTCGCATCCTCCAAATCATCATAGTTATCTACTGAGATGACTCCAATGACTGGACGGCTAGTTACCAATTCTACAGTTGCTTCGTACTCCCCAGAAACATCAAAGAAATACAAAACACCCGAAGCCTTGTCCATATGAACAGCATATCGTGTTTCGCCCAAGGTAGCATACGAACCAGGATTTCCAACAGAAGCCTTGATGATGGTTTGAATTAACTCAACATCAATTTCGCCCTCTTCAGTAGTTAAAATCAGCTCAGCATAGGGATTAAACCATTCCACTTCGCCACTAGATAAGTCTAATTTCAGGACTCCCACCGGCATTTGATCAAGCAAAGTACTCAAGCTATTTTCAGCTTGATGATTTACGTATTGGATTTGTTCAATTTCGCTCTTTTCATACTGTTTTTTTTGCCAGACAAATAAAAGCAGATAAAGAAGTACAAATAAAAACAAGACACTGATTGTTACAACATTATTTTGTGAAAAAATAATCAGCATTGTTAAGGTTCCGAAAGTTGCAATCCCTAGTAGAATCGCAGAATTCGGAGTTAAATTATTTTTTTTCATTCTAAACCTCTTGCGCATTATTATATCACAAATGCCCTTAAAAAGCGACCTTTAAAGAGAAAGCACTGCTTTTATTATAGTAAGATACTCTTAAAGAAACCATACATAAAAAAGGAGAGCAAATGCCTCGCTCTCCTTTTTCCACATCAGTGCAGAATCTTCCGCCTAGATTACATTATTCACCTAATTCTAGTCGAATGTCTTGTAGGCGCTCTTGCGCCTGTTTCACAATTGATTCTAAAATAGACTTACATGGTTTGATGTCTTTCACCAAACCTGCAATTTGTCCGCTCATCATTGAACCATGAACTGTATCACCTTCATAGACAGCCTTAGATAGGGAACCGATCGTAATTTCTTCCAGTTCCTCTCGGTTTGTACCTTTCTGCTCTAATTCAATATAGTGATCTGTCATCTCATTGCGAATACAACGAACTGGCGCTCCCGCGATGCGACCTGTAACCGCAGTCGCTGTATCACTTGCCGCCAAAATAGCTTCTTTATAGGCTGGAGAAATTGGACATTCTTCTGAAGCAAGAAAAACTGTTCCCATTTGAACTCCTTGTGCACCTAGGGCAATCGCAGCAGCCAGCCCTCGGCCATCTGCCACACCTCCGGCAGCAATGACCGGAATTGATACCGCATCAACGATTTGCGGGATAAGAGCCATTGTATTGGTCTCTCCTATATGCCCACCAGCTTCTGAACCCTCAGCGATTACAGCATCAACTCCCAATTCTTCCATTTTTTGAGCATGCTTGACACTGGCAATAACTGGAATAACCTTGATTCCTGCTTCTTTCAAGTAAGGCATGATATGCTTAGGTGTTCCTGCACCTGTAGTTACCACCGGAACCTTTTCTTCGATGATAACAGTCACAATATCCTTGATGTTTTTCATCATCAACATAATGTTGACACCAAAAGGCTTATCTGTCAACTTTCTCAATTCACGAATTTCTTCTCGCAACTGCTCTCCAGTCATACCACCTGACGCAATAATTCCTAGTCCTCCAGCCTCAGAAACAGCTGCTGCTAGTTGATAGTGGGAGATTTGAGCCATGGCCCCTTGGAAAATTGGATATTGAATCTGTAAAAGTTTTGTAATTGACATATGAGTCCTCCTTTTATTTTCTGTTGATTCTTGTTGGCAAATGGATGCATAGTGCACCAATATCCCCGTCAACAAGAAAATGTTACATTTGTCTCCTCATATTCTGCTATCCTAAAAAGTCTGGCTTACGATCCTGCTCATCTGTAAAAGGAATAAGTGGGGGGCGAGAACGTAGAACATAATCTACCAACTCCTTCCCTTCCTTATCAAACTCTACCACCGCGAAAAATTGATCATGATAAAAGAAAAACTTGTAATGATTCTCAAAAGCCTGACGCAACCATTTCTCTTTGGCTAAAATGGATTTCATAGGATAATCATCTACTGCTGGAACCCAGAGAGGATTTCGATGAACATGTGATAACATCAAGTCCCCCATGTGGATCATCGTATCTTTCCCCTGTTTGAGCAAGATAATACTGTGGCCATTGCTGTGACCACTTGTGTGAATCATTTGGATTTCTGGAATGACATTGATATACTCTGAGAAAGTCGTCACCTGATCTTGAATCGGTTCCCAATTCTCTCTCAGATAAGTTCCTCGTGTTCGATTATTAGGGTTTCTCATCTCATACCATTCGACATCATTCACAATAATCTTGGCATTTGAATACTTGGAAACCAACTCTCCTTGATCATTCACACGCGTCAAGCCACCAGAATGATCATGATGCATATGTGTCATCAGCACGATGTCAATATCTTCAGGCGATAGTCCTAAAAGAGATAAACTTTCTTCTACCCGACTTTCAGTTAAGATTCCTAAGTTGCGCCTTTGTTTATCAGATAATTTTGCTGTATCAAAACTTGCATCTATCAAGTAATTTTTACCCTTGTACTGGATCAAAATAGGATCCGTCAATTCTGCCATCATATTAGCATCATTTGTTGGGTAGTAACGAGACCACACAACTTTCGGAACCGGACCAAAAAGAGTCCCTGCATCCGTCAATTTATCGGCTCCACGTAGCCATGTCAGTTTCATATCATGAAATTGATATTCCTGTAAGGTGAGTTCTGTCATGCTTTACTCCTTTATCCATTGGGCTGCTATTCTTTTACGAATCGAATCCCCAGATTTTCCATAGATTTCAATCGTTTTGGCATCCTTTAGATAACGGTCTATGGGGATGTCATCCAAGGTTTGAAGAGGTCCAATTAATCTAATAATTTCCTCAGAAATCTCAATTGCTACTTTTGTCGTATAAAGTTTTATCTGAGATACAAAGAGAGAATCCGCCTTCATCCTATCCTTGTAGGAAGCAAAGTAAGATTCAGCCGCACACAGCTTAGTATACAAGTCTGCGAATTGATGTTGATAGACTGTCGCATCGATTAATGGTTTCCCAAATCTTCTTTTGACCTTTACAAAAGCCAGACCTGTTTCAAAAGCTCCCTCAGAGATACCAATAGAGATAGCGCTTAATCCTAGCTGTAATTTTTTGATAATATCATTTAACTGAGTTTCCCCATTTAGCGTCAATCCTAGAAGACTATCTTCTGGCAATATGACCTGATCAAAAGTTACCGAATTCACAGGCAAACCCTGTAAACCAGGTTTTGCAATATCATCTCCAAAAGCAACTCCCGGTCGAGTCGTATCAACAATGAAAAATCCGTATCCATATTCTCCGTTAGCTTCTTGAACCTTGGCTAAGATTAACAAAATATCTGTATAGCGGCAATTTGATACAATTGACTTCTTCCCAGTTAAAGACCAACCTGTTTCTGTTTTCCTTGCAGTTGTTGCAATAACCTCCAAGCTGTCCATCAATTTTCCTTCAGAAAATCCCAAGCCAGCTAAGATTTCTCCCCTTACTAATGGTTCTACATAACGCGATTTTTGTTCCTGACTCCCATATCGTAAAATAGGATAGATACCATAACATGCCTGAGTTAGTAGAACAGCAGAAAAAGCAGGAAAATCTTTTGAAATCAAGCGAATAAAGGTTAAAAACTCGGTTCTCAAAACAGAATCTTGACTATCTAAAAGCAAGGAAAAGATATCAAATTGCTCAATAAACTGATAAAGCAATTCTCTAGGGAACTGTTGTTCATCCTCATGAGACTTGAAATAGTCCCGAATCAACACTTTCACGTCTGCCTTCAATTCTCGCGCCAGCACGTCATTATAGGTCATCGCATTCACCTCATCTTAGTTGTCAGAAAACGGTTGGTAATAATCTTTCAACAATTCTTCATACACATAAGACTCTACTTCATTGTAGGAGTTTTTATAGGGTCTACAAAACCAAATATTAAATGGAATCGGATCTTTGAATCTAACCGCCTTAAAACGACTCTTATCCACAAAATATTCAACCGGCCTTGGCAAAAGGGCAATCAAATCTGTCTGATGAGTTGATTCAACTAGGAAGTCCCAAGTAGAGGAAAGATAAGCAAATTTAGCCTCAATTCGTTGTGAACGAAGTTTTTCTGTCACTAAATCATAAGTCGTAAATGTTTTGTTGAAGGTTGCCAATTCATAACCAGCAATATCAGACCATTCCAACAAGCTTTTCTGAGCCAACGGATGATCCTTATCCATATAAGCAACGTATTCATCCAATTGAATGATATGTTGTTCATATTTTTTAGCATCCAGGCTCGTAGGCTCTATCAGAATAGAGAGATTCAAATCTCCATCAACCATTTTTTGACGAATTTCCTTCCCTCCACCTTCCGTAACCTGGATATGGATATGAGGATTATTTTTCAGAAAATGAGGCAAGGCACTAGCAAAATAAACTCGTAAAATCAAGGACGGAATACCAAAATTAATGGTGCCTTTTTGCTTTTGAGCTTCTATATGGATCATGGAAAGCATTTCTTCATGTCGATTCACAATCTCGGTCGCATAACGATAAATTTTGCGTCCCGCCTCTGTTAAACTTTCTAATCTTCCATTCTTGCGATTGAATAATTGAACCCCTTCAGCTGCTTCAAAATTTGTCACAAATTGACTCAAGGCTGATTGACTAATGTGAATCTTCTTTGCAGCAATGGAAAGGTTGCATCCGCATTCTATGATATTGATGAAATAGTTCATTTGGATAATATCCACTTACCCATCACCTAGCTTTCCTTCACTATTTTAGTAAGTCAATTAGACAACTATTCTAGTGTTTGATAGTTGTCTACTGACTTTTTATCGAAATAACATTTCGAATACTTCATTTTAACGCTGTATATAAAGCGCTTACAATACTATCTGGTTTATATCATAACACACTAAGTAGAAAATAGCTCTTTTTTTGCTTAAATCGGCATTGTTTTCAGGTCTTCTGAGACAATGACTTCCCCAGCTGTTTTTTCAAGAACTTCTTCTAATGTCACACCAGGAGCCAGCTCTTTCAACAGGAATTTACCATCTTTGAATCCAAAAACAGCTAATTCTGTGATGACAAGATCCAATACTCCTTTAGCTGAAAGTGGCAAGGTACATTCTTTCAACAACTTAGATTCCCCATCAGCAGTTGTATGTTGGATAGCCCCGATTACGCGCTTAGCTCCTACCAATAAGTCCATTGCGCCACCCATACCAGGAGCAAATTTCCCTGGGATAATCCAGTTCGCAATGCTTCCATCTTGGCTGACTTCAAGAGCTCCAAGAACGGTTGCATCCACGTGTCCACCACGAATAATGGCAAAGGAAGTTTGTAGATCAAACAAGGCTGCTCCTGGCAACAATGTAATAGGAGCTCCACCAGAGTTCGCTAAATTGGCATTATAGTTGTCCTTGGTAGGTGTTTCCCCAAATCGAAGAGCGCCATTTTCTGCCTGTAAAATAACATTTACACCTTCAGGAATGTAATCAGCAGAGGCATTTGGAATCCCAAAACCAAGATTGACCACATCTCCATCTTTAAATTCAAGTGCTACACGTCTTGCGATAATCTCTTTTGCTTTCATTTTACTTCACCCCCGCCAGTTTCTTTGTCTCTGTCCACAGATCTCCCATCATCTGATGATGCTCTTGTGGTGTCAATCCTTGAACGACATAGTCAACTAGGATACCAGGGATGTAAATATCATTTGGATCAATTTCTCCGACTTCAACCAATTCGTTTGTCTCAACAATAACTGTGTCAGCTGCTAGAGCGAGTTGAAGGGAGATGTTTTTAGTAGTCCCATCCAGATAAAGGTTGCCATACTTATCCGCCTTTGTAGCTTTAATCAAGGCAACATCAATCTTCAATGGATCATAAATCAAATATTCTTTTCCATTTCGAGTCACTTTTTCGTGTTCATCTTCAAGAATTGTTCCTACACCTGTTGGTGTTAAGACTGCTCCAAGGCCAGCGCCCGCAGCATGCAAGCGTTCTACGACAGTTCCCATCGGAGTGAACTCCACTTTCATGGCTCCCGAGAAATAATCATGCTGAGCAGCAGCGGATGTCCCTACATGGGCTGCAATGTACTTTGTAACCTGATGGTTTTCACAAAGTCGACCAACTCCAACTTCCTTACCGGGTTGAGAGGTTACAACAGACACCAAGGTCAAATCTTGCTGGTTTTGACGAACCAGTTCCTCAATTAACTCTAGTGGCTCTCCCACTCCGAGAAAACCAGAAATACCAACTTTATCTCCTGAATGAATCAAGGAAATAGCTTCAGACAATGTTACAACTTTCATAACCTATCTCCTCTCTTATTTACGTTGAAAGACAGCTTTGCGTTTTTCAACAAAAGCGCGCATTCCTTCTACCTTATCTTCTGTTGAGAAGAGTAGAGCTTCCGCTTCTGTTTCCAAACGAATAGCATTTTTCAGAGGGAGTTCTGAGCCAACTTGGATAATATGTTTAGCTTTTTCAACTGCTAGCGGTGCATTTTTCATAATCGCTCCTGCCAGCTCTTCTGCCGCAGGCAATAGTTCTTCTGCTGCTACCAACTTGTTAAGAATTCCAAGATCATATGCTTCTTGTCCGTTAACCATTCTAGCAGTAAAGATTAATTCCTTTGTTTTGCTAGTACCAATCAAACGAGACATTCTTTGAGTACCTGCAAAACCAGGAATGATTCCCAAGCCAACTTCAGGGAAACCAACCATTGTCTTGTCATAGCCGATTCGGATATCAGTTGAAAGAGCTAATTCTAGACCGCCTCCCAAAGCATACCCATTCAATACTGAAATAGTTGGTTGAGTCAATTCAGATAAACGGGTAAAGGTGTCGTTCGCATAGGTCATGTATTCATGAGCCTGAATTGGAGACATTTGGTCCATCTCTTTAATGTCTGCTCCAGCGACAAATGCTTTTTCCCCTTGACCAGTCACGATGACAACACGAATGTCCTCGCTAGCTTCAATTTGGTCTAAAACGAGATTCAAATCCTTTAAGACTTCTGAACTTAAAGCGTTCAAAGCCGATGGACGGTTAATTGTTAGATAGCCAAGACCATTCTTAACCTCTAATAAAACAGTTTTACTCATTGTTTTGCTCCTACTTGATTTATTTTGAGTACAGAGTACAGCGTCAACAAATACCAACACAAAATGTAAGAGCTTACATTTTTATCATAATCCTTTTTTCCCTATCCGTCTACTTAATCTTTATTTATAGACCTATAAGTCCATCTTATAGAATAGAGCCATTCAATCTATCCTCAAAGTCTTAGGAAAAGCAAAAATACCTTATCAGGCACTTTCGGAGAAAGACACTTGATAAGGTATGTAACTATGAGATCGGATCAATATCTCATTTTGTAATCGTAATATTGAAAAAGAGGAAATGACGTTCAGTTTTCTAATAACTAACGTTCAACGATGAGGGCTGTTCCCATCCCTCCTCCGATACAGAGAGTAGCTAAACCAGTTTTAGCATCACGTTTCATCATCTCATGTACCAGAGTCACTAGGATACGGCAACCTGAAGCTCCAATTGGGTGACCAAGAGCAATCGCGCCACCATTGACATTGACAATATCAGTATTGAAACCAAGTGTTTTCCCAACCGCACAAGCCTGAGCAGCAAAGGCTTCATTTGACTCGATCAAGTCAAGATCATCAACTGTCAAATTACCTTTTTCAAGAGCTTTACGGGTCGCATAAATCGGTCCACATCCCATAATCTTAGGATCCAAACCTGCACTTGCATACGAACGAATGCGCGCAATGACTGGAAGTCCTAATTCTTCAGCTTTTTCAGCACTCATGACCAAGACAGCCGCCGCTCCGTCATTGATACCTGAGGCATTTCCCGCTGTAACAGAACCGTCTTTTTTGAAAACAGGACGTAGCTTAGACAGACTCTCCAAGCTAGCATCTTTTCTAGGAAATTCATCTGTATCAAAGATGATAGGATCGCCTTTGCGTTGAGGAATGACCACCGGAACAATCTCTTCCTTAAAACGTCCAGATTCTATAGCCGCCACTGCTCGTTTTTGAGATTCCAAAGCAAGCGCATCTTGATCATCCCGGCTAATACCATATTCTTCTGCCACATTCTCAGCTGTAATCCCCATATGGTATTCGTTAAAGGCATCAGACAAACCGTCCTTAATCATGGTATCTACCACTTTCGAATCTCCCATACGTCCACCCCAACGGAAGCTTGGCAAAACATATGGAGCCTGGCTCATGTTTTCTGCACCACCAGCCACGACAATATCTGCATCTCCGCACTGAATCGCTTGAGCAGCTAACTGCACTGCCTTCAAACCGGAACCACAAACCTTATTAATGGTAAAGGCTGGTGTAAATTCAGGAAGCCCAGCATGAATACTCATTTGGCGAGCCACGTTTTGGCCTAAACCTGCGCCTAGGACATTCCCCATAATCACTTCATCTACCTGCTCTGGTTTAATATTCGCTTTTTCCAAAGCACTCTTAATGACCAAAGATCCCAAATCAACAGCAGAAACATTCTTCAAGCTCCCGCCAAAGGAACCTAAAGGTGTTCGCACTGCCGAAACAATAACTACGTCTTTCATGACTACCTCCATCAGTGTCTAGTAAGTAAAGAATCCTTCTTTTGTCTTCCGTCCCAATTTTCCTGCTTCGACCATTTTCTTAAGAAGAGGGGCAGGACGGTATTTTTGATCACCAAACCCTTGGTTTAGGACGCCCATAATAGCCAAACAAACATCCAACCCAATCAAGTCAGCAAGAGCCAAAGGTCCAATAGGATGATTTGCACCAAGTTTCATCGCTTCATCGATTTCCTCGGCACTAGCCACTCCCTCACCTAGAATGTAAACGGCTTCATTGATCATAGGAATCAAAATTCTGTTCACAACAAAACCATAAGAATCTTTAACATCAACTGGTGTTTTACCAATTTTCACTGTCAATTCACGAACCGCCTGAACCACTTCTTCTGAAGTCTGCAAGGCCTTAATAACCTCTACCAGTTTCATGATTGGGGCAGGATTAAAGAAGTGCATTCCAATCACGCGCTCCTGATGTTTAGTAGCAGCAGCTATATCCGTGATTGACAAAGAGGATGTGTTTGATGCTAAGATAGTTTTAGGATCTGTCAATTCATCCAATTGTTTGAAAATATTCAACTTAATCTCACGATTCTCAGTTGCAGCTTCAATCACCAATTGGACTTGTTTCGCATCTTCATATGAAACAGATGGAAGCAAATTGGCTAATACCTGATCCTTCTCATCCGCAGACATCCGTCCTTTTTCAACTGAACGTTCCAATTGTTTTGTGATATTATTCAAGCCTCTTTGAACAAATTCTTCTTTAATATCGTTTAAGTAAACTGTAAAACCAGCCTGAGCAAATACTTGAGCAATTCCGCTTCCCATTTGACCAGAACCAATAATCATCACCTTAGATATCATTATTTTCTCCTTCTTATTTTACAAAAATCCAGTGCATGAAGCAAGGACGATTGAACAGAAATCCTTCAATCGCCCTTCTGACATTAAACAAAGGCACCTAGTCCAGTAATCTCACGACCAACAATCAAGGCATTCACTTCGTGTGAACCTTCATAGGTATAGATTGATTCAGCATCTGCAAAGAAACGAGCAACGTCTGTCTCAAGTGTAATACCATTACCTCCGCAA
Organism: Streptococcus oralis; assembly: GCF_015561235.1. Lineage (GTDB taxonomy): Bacteria > Bacillota > Bacilli > Lactobacillales > Streptococcaceae > Streptococcus > Streptococcus oralis_BK. The sequence continues at coordinate 1,477,292 of NZ_JADMTC010000001.1, forward strand.
GTTTCACGAGCAAGGGCAACTGTTTCGCGCATCACCAAGGAATTGTGCATCTTAGCAAGAGCAGAGTTAAGCATCAATTCATTACCTTTCTCTTGCATCTCAGCAATACGAGTTGAATAAGCAATAACTGCTACAGCATTTGCTTGCATACGAGCCAATTTTTCTTGAACAATTTGGAATTTGGCAATTGGACGTTTGAACTGTTCGCGATCTTTAGCATATTTAAGAGCTGCTACATAAGATCCACAAGTCACTCCCATAGCAATGTGAGCAACGTCCGCACGAGTGAAGGTCAAGATACGGGCTACATCACCAAAACCATTGATATTTACCAAACGGTCTGAATCTGGAACCTCTACATTCTTCATAGTAATATGGCCATTGCGGACACAACGAAGAGCAATCTTATGTGGGATTGGTTCCGCATGATATCCCGGAGCTCCCTTACGAACGATAAAGCATTTCACCTTGCCATCCGCAACATCACGAGCAAATACAGGAACGACATCCGCAGTATCTGAACCACCAATCCAGCGTTTTTCACCATTTAGAATCCACTTGTCTCCAACACGTTCTGCAGTAGTTGCAAGTCCTCCAGCAATATCAGAACCTGAAAGAGGTTCAGTCAAAGCGAAGCAACCTTGCCAATCAAATGCAGCTAGTTTTGGAAGAAATTCTTTTTGTTGACGCTCATCACCACCCAAGAGAATTGTGTTGTAGCAAAGTCCGCCATGAACGGTGTAGAATGTTGCCATAGAAGCATCGAAGCGAGCAAGTTCAAGATACAAGAAAGCAATATAAAGTTCAGATGGTTTCCAGCTACCTTCACGTCCCTCAAACAATTTTGGATTGTTCATAATTTGAGCGCCCTTAGCCACAGCATAGAATTCTTCAAAAGGAAAATCAGGTTTTTCCCAGTATTCATTAATAACCGGACGGAGATGTTTCTCAATCAAACGGCGAGTTTCTTGTAAAACCTCTGCTTCTCCCAAAGTTAGACCATCCGCATAGTGAAAAAGGTCCTCAGGATATAGTTCGCGTAAAATTTCTTCTTTTGTTGCCATAGTCATGACTCCTTTATTTGTTATAAGAGCGCTTACATTTTTGTATTCGCTATTTGTTGACAACCCCATTCTATCCCTTAGGGTATTATTTTGTCTACTTAATAAATATAAATACCCCTATAAGTTCAGATTATAGGGGTCGATTCTGACTGTTTAATCAAGGATTTCCTGTTTTTTCTTACTTATTTCCGCATAAGAAAAAGTGGTTTACTGATTTGTAAACCACTTTTTTGTTATTTCAATTTTATGATTCTTTGACTTCTAGTAAACCAACTTCACCATCTTCACGGCGATACAAAACATTAGTTGTTTGATCTTCTACATCTACATAAATAAAGAAATCATGTCCCAATAAATCCATTTGAAGAAGGGCTTCTTCTAAATCCATTGGCTTCAAATCAATTTGTTTTGAACGAACGACTTTGGGTTGCACAACATCTGCATCTTCAACTAGAGCATCTGTAAAGAGTTGACTTGTCGCAACTTTACTTTTATTCTTACGTTCGATTTTAGTTTTATTTTTACGAATCTGACGTTCAATTTTATCTGTTACAAGATCGATAGAACCATACATATCTTGAGAAATATCTTCAGCACGAAGAGTGATAGATCCAAGCGGAATTGTTACTTCAACCTTTGCTGTTTTTTCACGGTAAACTTTCAAGTTCACACGTGCATCCAACTCTTGCTCTGGTTGGAAATACTTTTCGATCTTTTCGAGTTTAGAAACTACATAATCACGAATCGCTTCTGTTACTTCTAGGTTTTCACCACGGATACTATATTTAATCATATAAGTACCTTCTTTCTAAACATTTTTGTTTTTCTAACTATATTATAGCGCTTTCATTTTCATTTTGCAAATTTTTTCCTCATCTTACAAGGGAAAAAGTTTTAACTTCCAAAGCACCTGATTCTTCCAAAAGTCGTTTCACACGATTGACAGTAGCCCCTGTTGTATAGATGTCATCAATCAGCAAAATCTTCTTAGGAAGTGAGATTCCATCTTTAATAAAAAATGGAATTTCAGTAGCTAACCTTTCCAAACGGCTTTTAGAAGAACTAGCACTCTCTTCTCTTTTTCCTAGTATATCTTTAAAAGAAAAGCCTGCCGCTTCAACCAAACCCTCGACTTGGTTAAACCCCCTCTCAAGCAATCTTCCAGGGCTTAGGGGGATGACAACAAATTGATAACCACTATACCTTTTCAGCTCCTCAGCAAGGACGGAAGCAAAAACTTTTCTAAGCAAAAAATCGCCATCAAACTTATATCTACTGAAAAAGTCTTTCATAGCTCGATTATAGGTAAAGATTGCCTTATGCTCAACATGAACTCTTTCTTTACACCAAAATTTACAGTCTTGACACTGAGTTGACAAATCTGTTTTCATACAGTTTGGACAATAGTCCTCACCAATTTTCTCAAAAGTAGACTCACAATCTGAACAAAGATAGTTGTTCTCATTCTTAAACAGCAAGAGGTGACTAAAAGTCAAGTCACTCTTTGTAGTCTGCCCACATAATAAACAGTTCATAACCCCGCCTCCTTGTTCATCTGCTTGATTTCCTTGATTGCCTTCTTTATGGAAGCATTTAATCCATCATGAAAAAAGAGCAATTCACCAGTTGTTCTGTCCATACTGCGCCCAACTCGCCCTCCAATCTGAATCAAACTAGACTTGGTAAAGAGATGATGATTAGCTTCTACTACGAAAACATCTACATAAGGGAAGGTAACTCCACGCTCCAAGATTGTTGTACTGATCAGTATTGTTAGTTCCCCATCTCGAAAAGCTTGAACCTGCTCTAATCGATCTTCTGTGACAGAAGATACAAAACCAATATTCTCATTCGGGAACTGCTCCTGCAAGATTTCTTTTAGTTTCTCGCCTTTTTTAATCTCTGATGCAAAAATCAGCAAAGGATAACCTGTTCTTCTCTGTTTCTCAATATAGGTTTTTAACTTGGTTGACAACTGATTTTTCTCTAAACAACGATTAAAGTCTGATAACCAAACTGGCTTTGGAATAATCAATGGATTTCCATGAAACCGTCTTGGCAAGCTCAATCGTTTTAGTTCTCCAGTGCGAACTTTCTTATCTAACTCATCTGTAGAAGTCGCTGTAAGGAATATCCTTAACCCCTCCTTCTTTACACATTGGTTTACAGCGTAGTAAAGAACAGAGTTGTCAACATAAGGAAAGGCATCTACTTCATCCACTATCAGCAAGTCAAAAGCATGATGAAATTTTAATAACTGATGAGTCGTTGCAACGACTAGGGGAGTTCGAAAATAGGCCTCTGATTCGCCATGGAGTAGTGCTATATCGCAAGCAAAGTCATTCTGAAGTCGCTTATAAAGTTCCAAACACACATCGATTCGAGGACTGGCCAAACAAACTGCACCACCATCATCAATCACTTTAGCCACAACTTGATAAATCATCTCTGTCTTACCAGCTCCTGTTACAGCGTGAACCAAGGTTGGCTCTTTCTTGTCTACCGCTTGAAGCAGCCCCTCTGACACCTTCTCTTGAAAAGGAGTTAATTGACCACGCCATTTAAGAACATCTTGCTTCGGAAAATCTTCCTGTGGGAAATAGTATAAAGATTGATCACTCCTAACTCTCTTCATAATTAAGCACTCCCGACAATAGTAAGCACCGATAGGCAAATACCATTCTTCTAGAATACTGCTATTACAACGTTGACAGAAAACTTCCCCCTTCTCCTTTCTCATTGCTGGAAGTTTCACCGCTACCTGTCTTTCCTCTTCAGTTAATTCTTTCTCAGTAAACAAGCGACCGAGGTAGTTTGGATTTACTTTCATACTTCTTTATTCGTAAAAATCTAGCGCTTTAGGTATTTTTTTAGTACAATTAAATCATGGAATTTAGAACTATTAAAGAGGACGGGCAGGTCCAAGAAGAAATCAAAAAATCCCGCTTTATCTGTCATGCCAAGCGTGTCTATAGCGAAGAAGAGGCTCGTGACTTTATCACTGCCATCAAAAAAGAACACTACAAAGCCACACATAACTGCTCTGCCTTTATTATTGGGGAACGCAGTGAAATTAAGCGTACGAGTGATGATGGCGAACCTAGTGGTACTGCTGGAGTCCCTATGCTCGGCGTCTTAGAAAACCATAATCTTACTAATGTCTGCGTAGTGGTTACTCGCTACTTTGGGGGCATTAAGCTAGGCGCTGGCGGTTTGATCCGTGCTTATGCAGGTAGTGTTGCCTTAGCGGTCAAAGAAATTGGCATTATTGAAATCAAAGAACAGGCTGGCATAGCCATTCAGATGTCTTACGCTCAGTATCAAGAGTACAGTAACTTTCTTAAAGAACATCATATCATGGAGCTAGATACAAACTTTACAGATCAAGTTGATACAATGATTTATGTTGATAAGGAAGAGAAAGAAAATATCAAGGCTGCTCTTGTGGAATTTTTTAATGGAAAAGTTACTTTAACAGATCAAGGTTTACGAGAAGTTGAAGTCCCTGTAAACTTAGTGTAAATTAAGGAGAAGTTATGGCTTTTGGGAAATTTATTCAAGGACTTGCTGGAAATTTTAGCGAGGAAAACAAAGAGACTCTTATTAAAGAATATGGACAATATCTACTAGAGAATGAAGAAATTCAAAGCGGGTATAAACTTATTCGAGATTCAATCATCTTTACAAATATCCGTATTATTTTTACAGATAAGCAAGGTGCTACTGGTCGCAAGACGTCTGTTAAGTCACTCTTTTTGATGAACATTGTAAACATTGAAATGGAAACTGCTGGAGCAGGTATAGATGATAGTGAGATTACGATTACTTATTTAGAAAATATCTTTCTAAAAGCACACAATGAGCACCTGAGTTTCCATAAATTTGAATTCCCTAAAAAAACGGACATCCTTCCGCTTTACACCTATTTATTAGAATTGGCTTATCACAATCGATTAAAAATTAATGGCTTAGACCTTTGATATAAAAAAATCCTATCACTTTGATAGGATTTCTATATTTTACAAATAGCCTTAAGCGCGTTATACTAGTATCATCTTATACAAAGAGGTATATCTATGGCTATTTATAACAATATCACTGAACTTATTGGACAAACACCGATTGTTAGACTTAACAACATTGTTCCAGAGGGTGCTGCAGACGTCTATGTTAAACTAGAAGCTTTTAACCCTGGATCGTCAGTAAAAGACCGCATTGCCCTTAGCATGATTGAAAAAGCGGAACAAGATGGTATTCTAAAACCGGGTGCTACCATTGTTGAAGCAACGAGTGGAAACACTGGTATCGGTCTTTCATGGGTTGGTGCCGCTAAAAGATATAAAGTTGTTATCGTCATGCCTGAAACGATGAGTGTGGAACGACGCAAGATTATCCAAGCCTATGGTGCTGAACTCGTCCTTACTCCTGGTAGCGAAGGAATGAAAGGGGCTATTGCCAAAGCTCAGGAAATCGCCGCTGAACGTGACGGCTTCCTTCCACTCCAATTTAATAATCCAGCTAATCCAGAAGTACACGAAAGAACAACAGGAGCTGAAATACTGGCTGCTTTCGGTTCTGATGGACTAGATGCTTTTGTGGGTGGTGTTGGTACTGGTGGAACAATCTCAGGTGTTTCTCACGCTCTTAAAGCAGCAAATCCAAACATTCAAGTTTATGCAGTTGAGGCAGACGAGTCAGCTATCTTGTCTGGTGAAAAACCAGGACCTCACAAAATTCAAGGCATCTCAGCTGGATTTATTCCTGAAACACTTGATACAAAAGCCTATGATGGTATCGTGCGCGTAACGTCAGATGATGCTCTAGCGCTTGGCCGTGAAATTGGTGGAAAAGAAGGCTTCCTTGTTGGGATTTCTTCAGCTGCAGCGATTTACGGGGCAATTGAGGTTGCCAAGAAATTAGGTACAGGTAAGAAAGTCCTTGCTTTAGCACCAGATAACGGCGAACGTTATTTGTCTACAGCACTCTATGAATTTGAAGTGTAGTCTCCTAAATGCACTTAGCCCTTATTAAAGGGCTTTTTATATACTCATATAGAGCCTATTCTTAAAATAAAGTTTTGGGGCAGATAAAGGCTTGTTGGAGTTACAAGAGATGTGATCTGAGAGGTAAGCGTCAAGTGAGAATTAACATGGGATTCATACTCATGGCCAATAACCTCTTAAAATACAATAAGAAAAGGGGGCAAAATTAAAAAGCTAGAGTTTGTACTGACCCCAAAAAGTTAGACAAATAATTATTGAAAGGATTTAGTTCTGTATTGCACAGGACTGAGTCCTTTTAGTTTTACCTTAATTCGTTTGTTGTTGTAATAATCAATATAGTCTACAATGGCTTATTCAAGGTCCTCTAAAGACCTAAAGTGCTTCTCATAGCCATAAAACATTTCCGATTTCAAAATACCAAAGAACGACTCCATCATGCCGTTGTCTGGGCTGTTCCCCT